>PWXP01000207.1 GCA_003561895.1 Planctomycetaceae bacterium
GCACGCCCGCCGAGGTGTTCATCGCCTACTTCGACAAGGCCCGGCTGCACGACTACCTGGCCCTGGCGTCGAAGCTTCGGGCCGCCGGGTTGGGCGTCGAGGTGTACCCCGAGCCGAGGAAACTCGGGCAGCAGTTGAAATACGCCGACCGCCGCGGCCACCGCGTGGCGGTCATCGCGGGCGAGAACGAGTTCGCCGCCGGCACCGTGCAGTTGAAAGACCTCCGCGCCGCCCGCCAGAGCGACGTCCCGCTCGACCCCGACGCCGCCGGCCTCATCGCCGCCGTGCGTGGGATACTCGGGTGGTAACCGTTACCGCCGCTTTCCGAATAGCCCCGTGGCGTACCACACGCCGTTGCTGCCCCGTTTCATGTCGTATCCGTAGACTTCGTGCTCGGCGCGGACAGCGCTCCAATGGCCCGAGGAGAGCCGCCAGGAACGGACGCACTCGATGGCCGCTTCAAGCAGGCGTTCGCCGGGCCAGCTTTCCGCGCACACTTCGCTGGCCACCAGCCCTCCCGGCAGGTCGCGGGTAATGCGGTGGAACCGCGTCTCCCAGTCGTGATGCCCTTGGCGGCGGATACGCGCCTGATGTCGGCTGTGCTCGGCGGCCTCTTCCACCAGGTTCGGGCAAAGCGCCCCGTCCGTACTGCGAGGCCGCTCCGGATGGGTGCGAACCGCGTAAATCAGGGTCCGCTGGGTGAGCGTACCGGCAGGGAGGTCGAGGATCACCTGCATCTTCTCCGGTGTGTACCACAGCTTTTCGGTAATCGGGAACTTACTGACCACCCGCCCGTAATACGGCGCCTCGCGGTGCGCATAGTCGATGATGGCGATGCCGGGCCGGCCGAGCATCTCGGCGAATCCTTCGTGTTCAATGAGTTCGATCTCTTGTCTTTCATCGCCTTGCCTTGTGGCAATGGTCGCCCCGAGGCATATTCGCAGGCAAATGTATTGCGTCAGCCGTTCGCGTACGGCGGGGTAGGAAAGCGTCTGCTGTTGAAAGCGGCCAGACGGCTCATCGTCACCCGGGGCGGTAAAGTGTATCAAGAGCATCTTGCCCCGGCTCTCGGCCGCGGCCACGGCTTCACCGTAGTCGGAAAGCCAGTCGATCTCGGGCGGTTCGGCGGCCGGCTTTTCGCGGTCGCCGGCGGGCTTCTCGGCCTCGCCGGCGGGCTTCTCGGCCTCGCCGGCGGGCAGCCGAGTTGCGGCAAATGGTAGAAATGCAACGAATGCGCCGAGCAGGAAGGGTAATCTGCGGGGCATGGACAGTCTCCAGGGGTTTGAGTAAGTCTCGCAGTCAGGCTTACTGGCCGAAGGGGACGGTTCCCCCGGTCACTTGGGAAACAATCCGAGCCGCAAGCTATGTTTACAAAGAGGGCCGCCTTGCCCGCCTAGTCTGGCCATGCTACCATAGCGGTTGGGCGAATTTCAAGCAGCTTTTACGATTTTTCCGCTGGGAGAGTCCCGTAGATGCCGTTGCCACGCCACGGCGACTGAGGGAAGATTCCCGTACCCCCCATAGGACGCATACCATGAATTCACGCCGCCTCCTTCTCCCGCTGGTCTGGGCATTGATCAGCAATCCGCTTTTGGCAAACGACTTAGGACAGCAGTCCGGCGCCGCGACCCCGGATGCCGACCACCTGCTCGAAGTGGCCGCTACGGCCAGAGAAGCGTTCGTTCCCATCACTGAGGAGGACCTGCTCGGGGCCCGGGCTCAACTGCGTGCCGCGGCAGAGGGGCTGGACAAGCGGCTGGCCCGCGACGGCGCAACCGGTCAAGGCTGGGCGAAGTACCTGCGGCTCGATGAACTCCGCGATCAGATTCGCCAGCCGGAGATCGACCTCGACGCCCTGGAAGCGGCGTACCGGCGGTTCAGCGCGGGGCACTACGGTCTGAATCACGTCTGGTTCGCCGAGGTCCGCGACGCGCTGCTCCGCTATATTCAGGTGGCTCGTGCCATCCAGACGCCCGAACTCGACAAGGCTTACGTGCAGTACGTCGATTCACTGGCGGACTACCTTCGCAGTCACGTCGAGCAGCCCGACGCCGAGCGAGCGGTCCAGATTGGGGAAGCCATCGGCTGGTTGGAGAGTATCGGGCAAGCGCCGGAACTCATTGAGGCGGTGCGCGAACAGCTCGCGCGGCCGAACTTCTCCATAACAGCTTCCGGCCGCTTGGTGGGTGGCGGCGTCGAGAGGCCGGTCGATGAAACGGCCCCGGTCCGCGAGATCATTCTCGGCCCCGACATCCACGGCACCGGCCACAGTGTCGGGCAGGTCTCGCTCAGCCTCGTGCCGAACGAAAACCATGCCGTGTTCGACATCACCTACCTGGGAACCACACGTACCCGCAACACCGGCTACAACGGTCCGGTGGTCATCCTCAGCCGCGGCAAGACCGACATCGGCACCAGGAAGCGGGTGTGGATGAACGAGCGGGGCTTGCACGACCACCTCGCCCGCGCAAGCGCCAAGACCCAGTCGGAGATTCTCGACATCCAAGCGCGACGGCGTGGAGGGCTGGTCGAGCAGACCGCGCGGCGCCGAGCGCGAGAGCAGCAGCCTCAGGCCGACGCCATCGCCTCGCGGCGTGCCGCGGTGCGGGCCGAGCGTCGCATGGATGCGCAGGTCGGACCGCTGCTGCGAGAGGCGAACGACGAAATCGAGCGGCGGTTCCGAAGGCCATGGACCGATCATAACGTTTTTCCCGCGAAGCTTCATTTCAGCACTTCCGAGGAGGCGTTTCGTGTGGTGGGGCTCCAAGCGAAACCGGACCAACTGGCCGCGCTCGGAAGCCCCCCGCCGGTGATCGAAGGCGCCGACCTGGCCGTGAACGTCCACGAATCGGCGTTCAACAATGCCGCCCAGACCATGCTGAGCGGGCTCACGCTCCACGACGCCGACTTCCGCCTGGTTGCCGAGCGGTTCCTGGGCCAGGTTCCCGAACAGCTCGAAGCCATGCCCGGTGAAGAACCTTGGGCCATCGGCTTCGACCGCACGCTGCCGGTGGTGGTCCGCTTTGCCGACGGCGGGCTGCGCGTGACGCTCCGGGGGCGGAGGTTCTTCGAAGGCGATCAACCCCACCCGGCGATGAACGTGACGGCCGCCTACCGGATCGTTCACGACGAATCCGGGTTCCGGGCCGTGCGCGAAGGCGACCTCGAAGCCGTGCCGCCCGGCTGGGAAGAAGGCCAGCGCCTGGGGACCCGGCAGCAGATCGTTCGCACCCTGCTCGTTCGCCGATTCGGGCCGATGTTCGAGGAGGAATTCCGCCTCGAAGCACTTGAGCTTCCCGAGCAGTGGGAGGAGTTAGGGGCCCTGCCCGTCGCCCAGTTCGACGCCGCCGACGGCTGGCTGACCATCGCCTGGAAACTGCCCGAGGAACCGTAGCTCGACGTGCCGCACCCTACTCGTTCAGGAAGGCCCTGACGTGGGCGTCGTTTCCGCCGAGCAGTTGCGCCGCGCGCTCGAAGAACGGCCGGGCCCGCTCGGGCTTCCCGTCAAAGTGCAGCACCACGCCCACCAGAAATAAAAGATCGGCGTTGTGCGGGTCCTCTTCCGCGGCGACGGCCAGCGCTTCGAAGTGGGCCGTCTTTGCGTGCGGGATGTCGCCGTACAGCTCGACGTTGTGGAAGTCCGACCGGGGCCAGTCGGCGTCGAGGGCCATGCCGCGGCGGATCGCCCGTACCGACGGCTCGTAACGGCCGGCCGCCATCAGGGCGTAGCCTTGGCGAAAATACGCGTCGGCCAGTTGGGGCGCCGCGGTGGCCGCCTTCCGATACCGGTCGTTGGCCTCGGCGTAGTTCTCGTTGGCGAAATGCGCGTCGCCAAAGCCGATGAACCGCCATGCCAGGTTCACTGCCCGCGGGTTGGTCGCCCGGCCCGGCTTCGCCTCCTCGGGTTCGGCGGGCGGCTGGGGGGTGGGTTCGGCATCCCGGCGCCCGTTTCTCGGAACGACGATGGCCGGTTGCCGTTGCGGCTCGGACGGCTCGAACCAGTGTTCCACACCCATGAACCGTTGCACGGCGCGCGGACCGTACAGCTCCTCGGCGGGCACGTACACCGGCGGCACATAGTAGGGCGGGTACCACGCCCGATACGGTGGGTAGTAGCCCGGATACCTCGGATAACCGTAGCGATAGGGAACAGGCACCCGGTATGCGCCTCCCCAGTGGGGCGCGTGAGGCCGCCGGCGCCCGCCATAATAATGACGCTCCGAACGCCTGGAACGGTCGGGGACCTCCTCGGCAGGCGCGGTCTCCGGCCCAGCGCGATGCTCCGGGCGCCGGTCGCGGGCAGGCACGGCCCCGGCTTCCGGCCGGACGGGATACCCGGGTCGGTCGCGGACCGGATACCCGGGTCGGTCGCGGACGGGGTAACCGGCGCGCTCGCGGTCAGACGACTGTGGTTCGGCTCGCCCAACCGATGTGGCCATGAGCACCAACGTTCCAGTAGCAACGGCAGCAAAGAAGAATCGCATCATCCACCTCCCCGGGGGGCCGGGAGAGAAACGTCTCCCCCAATTTCTATTGTACCGACAAGCATCTTGCGTGCCCATGGAATGAGATAGGTCTTGGCTTGCTTGTCACCAGGCGACATCATCACCACGCGATATCGTCATGAATAACCCGGGCAAGTCGAGGAAAGCGGCCGCCCAGGCAAGCGAGTTGCCGGGACGGCAGTCCTCTGCGGTGATATCACTCTGATGGCGCTTCTTGTCGAATTGACGACGTTTCCGGAGATTGAGCCTGCTGCGCCTGCGGTTCCGTATCCACAACGAGGACGTTCTCGCCGAATTCTTCCTCGGCCGGCTCTTCCACAAACCGGCCGCCTTCGTCGATTTGCAGGTCGGCCTCGACGGTGCGATGTTTGGCCACCGCGAGGAGCTTCTCGTACAGTGCGTCGCGGTCGGCGTCGTTGATCCGGCTGACGGCCCCGGCCACCTCGCGGAGGTAGCGCAGGAAGATGGAGCGGCGCTCGCCCTGGTGCTTCACCAGCTTCCGCCGCCGCAAGTACATGCCCAGCTTGCGGCCGACGGCCTGGAGGGCCAGGCGGAGTTCCTTCTGGATTTCCGGGTAGCCGGCCACGGCCTCCTTCGATTCGCTGGTAAACGGCACCCACACGCTGGCCATGTGGACCATCACCGTCACCGGCCCGCGCGGAAGCTGCCCGCGCGACTGGGCCAGCCCGTACGGACGCCAGTTGGTGCCGGCCACCGTTTGCGTGATGGCGCAGCCGCCGGCCTGGAACAGCAGCGGCACGCGGTTGGCGTAACGCA
>PWXP01000669.1 GCA_003561895.1 Planctomycetaceae bacterium
AGCGTTCACGGGTCGGAAATCAGCCGCAGGGCGCTAGCCCCGGTTCGCTTGGCTTGAAACAACAACTTACTTCGCGACGAAGGACCGCTTCCCGGAACAAATGTCCTCTCCGTCGCGGAAATTGGGACAGGTCCCCCGAAAACGGCCACCCGTCATTCCAATGCCTTGCCGCCACTACGTCAAGGGCCCGGTCGGAGCGTAGATCAGGCGCCGGTAGGCCGGGGCGTCGCCATGGACGACCAGCACGTACAGCCGGTCGCCCTCCCTCCAGACGGAGGCGCAGAGTCCGCCGGTCGACTGCATCGGGTTGGTGGGTGGGCGTGTGCGGGCGGTGTGCGCGGTTCCGGCGGGCAATACGTACAAAGTCGCCCGGCGGTTCTCGGGGCCTAGAAGGTCATAGGCCACCGCCCGTCGGCCGAGTAACCCCCGAACCACCCGCCAGCGAAGCTCCGGCAGCCGGGCCACGGCCCGACTCATGGGGAAGCCGGCCGGCGGCTCGCTCTCGGCCCCGAGCCGGCCTTCGGCGAGGTCGGCATCGACTTCCAGCACGAACTGCTGAAGCACCGCAGCCAGCACGCCGGCCTCGTCGCGCGGGTACGTTTCGGACAGGCCAAGCCAAAAGGCCGTGAACAGCGACGCGGCAACGGCCGCGATTCCCGTCGCCGCAATCCACCACCGGCGGCGGGCTCGGGCGGGGTTCGGTAGGGGTGGCACCTGCTGCTCAGCGGCCAACCGGGCCAGGATTCGCTCCGCGAGCCGCTCGGGGACGGGTACCTCGCCGATCGCCGCACGAAACTGCGTATCGGCGCGCTGCAACCGTTGGTAAACCTGCCGCAGCCGCGCATCCGAGGCCAGCAGCGATTCCAGGTTCAACTCGGGCGCCGCGCAGTCGTTACTGCCGGGCCGGCAGGCCTCGAGGGCCTCGATCACTCGCGCATCGTCAATGGGGTCACGGCACATCGAATTACTCCAGTCTCGTTTCCGAATAGGCGGCGACGGGCG
Organism: Planctomycetaceae bacterium; assembly: GCA_003561895.1. Taxonomy (GTDB): domain Bacteria; phylum Planctomycetota; class Planctomycetia; order Pirellulales; family Thermoguttaceae; genus PWXP01. The sequence goes on from PWXP01000669.1 coordinate 1,003, forward strand.
ACACGGCCCGGCGGCCCATTCGGTCTTCCGCGCACTCCTTGCTCAGAAGGTGGGAGCGCAACTGCACCTTGGCCCTGGCAAGCCGGCTCATCACGGTCCCGATGGGCACGTCGAGCGCTTCAGCGATTTCGCGGTAGCTTGAGTCTTCGAAGTAAAACATCACAAGTACCATGCGAAATATGGCCGGCAGGGCGTCCAGCGCCCGCTGAAGCTGCTCCTGGTCGATCTCGATCTCACCCGCATCTTGGGGGATTGTGTCGATATTCAGCCGCAAATCGGCTGCCGGGGTGGGCTGTGTCTTCCGGCACCGCTTGCAGAAGTGGTTCCGAAGGATGGCAAACAGCCAACTCCGCACCCGCTCCTCATTGCGCAACTGGTCCAGCTTGCCACTGGCCACCAGGAACACCTCCTGGGTCAAATCCTCGGCGTCGGGCACCGACCCGGTAAGCCGGAAGGCGTACCGGTAGACCGCCTGGTGGTAGTCGGCAACGAGCTGGGCAATTTGCATGGGATAGCAACCGGCCGAGACCGTCCCCCCTCTAAGAGGCCGATTCGGGGAGAATTATTCCATTGGATTCCGGGTAACCGTTCACGGGGCGGCAGTGGCAGTTTTCTTGGCTGTATGCGAAGGGGACAGTCCCCCCTGGGAACGGTTACGATTCCGGAACCTGACATTTATTTTACTGCCCCGGGAATAATTGGCCAGGGGTTGGGGTCTACAGGACAGTAGGGGCGGTCGCGTGCCTCTGCTTTAGGGAAGGCTTTAGGGAAGTCTGTAACGTCAGGGCGGTGCATTGTGTGCCGCCGGTTTTTTGAAGCACCCTCGGAACCAGAAAGGTGGTCACAATGAGGTACTTCGCGTTGTTTCTGATGATGTTGAGTCTGTGCGTGTTTAGCGTGGGTTGCCCCGCGCCTGAGGACCCCGCTCCTCCGCCGGAGCCGCCCCCTGTAGACGAGCCGGTCGATCCGGTCCTGCCGGACGAGCCGGTCGACGAATTCGAGATGGAGGAACCGGCCGAGCCGCACGCGGACGAGCTAGAATTCTAAGATCGAATGCGCCACGGCAAGCCTGGGCGGCTTTTGCGCGAAGCGTTTCTAATAACGGCCAGCGCAACCCAACCCAGTCGCTTGCCCAGGGGCATCGACCCACCAAGAGAGGGGCCCCAAGGCCCCTCTCGCTTTTCGGCTCTTCCGTTTTCAGCCGGGATTATTCACAATGACCAGCTTAACAGCAGCTACGCGGGCTACCGGAGTCGCCGGGCTGCCTTCGGGTGGATCACCTATGAGCGGGTGTTGGGCGAATTCGGCGGGGGGCTCGAGGCGAGGCAGCGATACTGCCGTTTCGTGCGTGCGGGCGTGACGGCCTCACCCGCCTGCCCATGGGCGAACGCCTAATCCCGGCCTGACCCCGTGTGTGCATCGAAGAGCCGGTCATTTGTTGGCCGCGCCTTCCGACCAGAGGGCGGCCAACTGCTCGATTACCGGCGTGTATCGGGCATCGACCGCCCGCACCCTAAACCGCCGCGCGTCGGGGCCGGCGATTTCAACGTCGATGCGCAGATGCTCGCGCGGGAGGCACTCGCGTACGCGCTCGGCCCATTCGACGAACACCAGCCCGCCGCTTTCGAAATACTCGTCGGGCCCGAGTTCGAGAAACTCGTCCTCGTCGCGAATGCGGTAAGCGTCGAAGTGGTAGATGGGCACTCGGCCGGCGTACTCCTTGATGAGCACGAACGTGGGGCTGGCCACCTCGCCCGGCGGCACCCCAAGCGGCTCGGCCATGGCCTGCACCAGGCGCGTCTTGCCGGCGCCCAGCGTGCCGCAGAGGGCTACGGTCGCGCCGGCGGGCAGAACCTCGGCCAGCAGGGCGCCGAGGCGGGCCGTGTCGGCTTCGGTTCGTGCGTCGGCAGTGAAGGCTTCCACGGCGTGCCCGGAGGACCCTCGGCAAGCGGTTACAACTGGTGTTCCCAGCCGCGCGGCACCAATTCGCGCCGCGCGCCCCGCACGTCCACCTGCCACAAACCCGGCTCCGCGACAAACTCACCGACGTCGGTCAACGGAACGTCCAGCGGTTGCTCGGCAAGTAGTGTTTCGGCCACGGCGGGCGGGACGGCGAGGATCAACTCGAAGTCTTCCCCGTCGTGCAAGGCGCGATCGAGGGGGGACGGTCCGTCGGCGCGGTCGCGGGCCAGTCGCCGCGCGTCGTCGTGGATCGGCACGTTGGTCGTGTGCAGCACGGCCCCGCAGCCGCTGGCCTCGGCCAGGTGGGCCAGGTCGACCGACAGACCGTCGCTAATGTCGATGCCCGCGTGAAGCCGGTATCGCTCGTGCAGCAGCAGGGCCTCGCGCACCCGGGGCTCGAAGTCGAGGTGCCGACCCAGAAGGCTACCCCCCAGCGCGCCGGTGACCAAAATACGGTCGCCCAGCCGGACGCCGTCGCGCCGCAGGGGCCCGCGTTCGCTCACCGCCCCCAGCAGGGTGATGCTGATCACCAGCGGGCCGTCCCCACTATTCGTATCGCCGCCGGCAATGGCCACGTCGTATTTCTCGGCCAGCGGGAGCATCCCCTCGACCAGCGCCTTGGCCAGCTCGCCGCCACCCGAGCGGGGCAGGCACACGGACACCACCCCGGCCAGCGGCCGTGCGGCCACGGCGGCCAGGTCGCTGAGGTTCACCGCCAGCGCCTTGCGGCCCGCACGCTGCGGGTCGATCTGATTGAGCTGGAAGTCCACGCCGTCGCTCAGCATGTCGACGGTCACCGCGCACTCGGCCAGCCCGGCCATTCGAAGCACGGCCGCATCGTCGCCGGGCCCAAGACGCAACAGGGGATGGGGGGGGAGACGGCGGCGCAGCCAAGTGATCAAGTCGGATTCCATACGCTCAGTATCGCCCTACAGGCTGCCGGGGACAAGCCCCGCGGTAATCGTGCACCGCGGTAATCGTGCATGGTCTTACAAGCCGGCTTACTCGAGCTTTTCCCCTCCCGCGCGGGCGCCAAGCTGCCGGAAGACCTCGCGGCAAGTAAAAAAACAGCGATATCTCGTCTATAACGTTTGCGCTCGAGTTCTTCGCCGATCGTGCGGCCGACGTTGCGCTTGAGTAGCCGTTCACAGGGGGACTGTCCCAATTTTCGTAACCGTGAACGGTTACCGCCGATGCAATGCTTCCTCAACGCCGCGAAAGGAACAACTGCAAAACATACCAGAATAACAGAGCCACCGACGCGAACAACGCCAACGAGGCCGCCACGTGCTGGCCGATCCGGTAATGATGCAGAATGTTCGAGGTGTGAAAGAGGATATAGCCGCAGGCCAGGGCGATCATCGCATAGGTGAATATAGGGCCCAGGGTGAACTGGAACAGGATGGCCACGATGATCAGCCCCAGCGCCGCAAAGCCGCCGAAATACAGGATCGACCGGAGGAACGAGAAGTCCTTCCGCGTGATGAAGACCACGGCCGTCATCCCGCCGAACAGGGCGAGTGTGGTGACGCCGGCAGCGGGAATGATGGACGGATCGACCGCGCGAACCATGTAGAGCAACGGAACGAAGATCACCGACTGGGCCAACACATACAGCCCCAGCCCCATGTACTGCATACCCGGACTCACCGCCGACCGCGCCCAGTTCTCGGCCATGTAGCTGACGGCGATGAACAGGCCCAGCACGATCAGCCAGCTATACTGCGTGCCGATCATCAGTCGCACGAGGTTTTCGATCCCGGGAAGCGAGAGCAGGATCGTCTCGAGGACGACGAACAGCCCCACCGCGCCGGCCAGGTGCAGATAGGTCTTCGCGATGAAATCGGCTCGTTCACCGGCGGCGGCACGCGCCGCGAACACGTCGAGCGGCGAGCGATAGGAATGTTGGGCGTAACTCATGGGCATCTCCCTTTCCGCTGAGGATTCTCGGCCCCGGAAACTCGCACAGCATAAACATTATAGCACGCCCGGAGGGGGCGGGAAGAGAGTGACAGCAGAGGGGAGTTATGCAGCCAGGAATGGGGGCATTTGTTCACGCCCCCCACGCCCCCCACGCCAAGCCAAGAATACTCGTGGCGGAAAACGCCGGCCGGCGTAGCGCCGCACTCCCCGCCGTCGCAGCCGACGAAAAAAGCCTCGCGCAACTCGTTGATACGCAAGGCTTTATCAGTACCCCCTGTAGGACTCGAACCTACAACCCTCTGATTAAGAGTCAGATGCTCTGCCGGTTGAGCTAAGGGGGTGCGCGGGTGGTGAATGTACTCTCGTTACTGTATTATCCTACCATCG
>PWXP01000586.1 GCA_003561895.1 Planctomycetaceae bacterium
GCGCGTGCGCCCCATTCCCAAGCCACAGGGCACTCCCATGCACTCCATCGAGAAACATCGAACTCAGCAGATCATTGTGGAAATCATCCGGCAAGCTGGTGGCAAGTTGTCGAGGAAAACGCTTACGGGTTGAGCGATTTCCTGATCGACCAAGTGACCGACTCCGATACCCCGGCCGATATTGCCGCGAAGGCTCTTCAGCATTTCTGCATTGAGGAAGGCGAGTTCAACGGCTTCCTGCCGGGTGTGCAAATCGCCGTGCAGTTTCTAACAGAATCATACTCCGATTTCCCGCCCCATCAATGCCTCGCAGACCTTCGGGCTATTCTCGAAGCAGGTGGTGACGAAGGGGCAATCAGGCAGTGGGTTCGGTAGTATTTTGCTTGACGCGCGTTTCGGCATAAACACCCGTTGTCCCAACTGGAAACTCGGCTCCCCGCCCCCCCCCACATGCACAAATCCGTTGAATCGCCGCCCCATTTTCCACTGGTGGCTGCCGCATTTGAGGGCGGGCTGGTGGTGGTCGCGCTGGCCGCGGGGTGGGTCCTGGGGCAACCGCCGCTGGAAACGTTCCGCTGGGAATGGTCGGCCGCCGCATGGGGCTGCGCCGCCGCCCTGGGCCCGCTGGCGCTGCTGTGGCTGTGTCTTCGGTCGCGGTGGCGCCCCATCGAGCGGCTGGTCGAAATGGTCGATCGGCTCGTCCTGCCTCTGTTCCAGTCGTGCGGGCCGCGCGAGCTGGCCGTCATCGCCTTCCTGGCCGGACTGGGCGAGGAAATGCTCTTCCGGGGCGTGATCCAGGCCGCGGCGGCCGATTGGGTGGGCGGCGAAGCCGGCGTTTGGGCCGGCCTGCTCGTGGCCGCCCTCCTGTTCGGGCTCGCGCACCTGATCACACCCGCGTACGGCGTCTTCGCCACGCTCATCGGCCTGTATTTCGGCCTGCTGTGGCTTTGGACGGGCAATCTGCTGGCGCCCATTACTGCCCACGCCGTGTACGACTTCGTGGCGCTTGTGTACCTGGGCCGGCGCCATCGCGCGCGCCGGCCGGAAGTCCATTCCGGCGATTCCCCGCAGGCAAGCCCGAATGGCGAGGACCGAGAAGCGTAACCATCTTTTCGTCGAGGCAGGTCCCCGTTGGTGGGCTCGGAGGGGACTCCCGTACGCGCCGGTTACGCGAAACCGCAGTCCATGCCCAGGCGGGTCTTCAGTTCCTCGAACTGCCTGGCGTACTGGTCGCTCGATGAGTGGACGTGCTCGGCTTCCGTGATGAACTTCAACTGGTCGTCGCAACGGATCTCGCGCTGCCGCAGCGCGTGCTCGAACGGAACGAGTTGTTCCCCATAAACGATGAGCAGCTTGTGCTCGTCGAACTGGATTTCCTGGGGGATGTCGGGGTTCAGCACGGCGATGCCGGTGCAGCCGTCGTTCAGCAGAAGGTCCTCGTAATCCCACAAGATGCTCTTGAGCACCGGCACGTCGATGTGCTCGCGATACAGGTCGGTGTGCCCGCGGCTGTCGCGGTGGTGGCTGGTCTCGAGTACGACGTCGACGACGTTGCCGAGCGGTCGGACGAGGTCCATGAACACGTCGAACAGCCGGTTGCGCGAAACGGCGGCCATGAGCACCGGCACGCTATTTTGGCCTTGCTCGTCGTGATAGGCGTCGTGCCGGTAGCCTTCGGTCGGTACAACTTGCAGGTCGTAGGAGGGGCGGACCGCGTCGGTCAGCACGAAGCTGCCGTACCGGTCGACGCCCAGGTGCGCTTCGAGGTCCTCCTCGCCGAGGTGTTCGAAGCTGCTGGTTCCGGCAGGCATCGCGCCTTCGCGGAAGACGTTTCGAAAGAATTTCTTCAGGAAGCCCATCGTTGCTCTCAAAATCACTCAGCTACCGACTCGTACCGTATGGGGCCTTAGGTGGCCCGTCTATCCAACCGTAGGTTACAGTTTTTCGCGATGCGTGGCGGTGTTTGCCGCCTTCGACGGCGGCCGGTTTTGTCTCCGTCACCCGCCCGCAACCACCGCAACAACCGCTACAATCGTCAGGCGGAATGGGTTGTGAAGCCCCGGCCGCAACCGGCGGTTGACCGGCTGCCGCCGGGCGCGCGACCAGCCTACCGCTAGTCTAGCACCCAAAAATATCCGAAGCGGCCCGAGTGCCGCCAACTTCGCAAAGACCCTCTTTGGCGGCGTCGGGAGCTTCATGTTGCGTCGGGGTGACCGCTCGCGGAGACTCTTCCGGCTCTTCCCTTTGGGTGCAGAGTGCTCACCTGGGCGGGAAGGCAGGGCCGTGAACCTGCAGAGTGTCGGCAGTAGAGAAAAGGGGCGCTGCGCGTGAACCTGGAACGCCCATTTCGCCCATCTTGCTAAATACCGATTGAACTTGACGCGTACGCGGCGGGTAGATATTCTGCTGCACCCATGGCCGAGTTGCTCCGGCTGGAGTCGCTTGGCAATTCGAGCCGATACCTCTGTCGCCGACAGGCTTCGCACGGAAAACTCGTCTTCGCGAAGTGGACTCAACGGTTGCGGCCTTGTACGGCAATTTGGGTCGTTTGGTAAACTAAGGAAGATCGACGACGGCGCAGCGATATGGGTTCCTTCTGGTGGGTCGGCTACGGCGTACTGGTTGTAGTCGCGGTGGTTCAAGCATTTCTCTTGGGGCTCCAGACCTGGGAGCACCGCCGCTACGCGCGTAGCGGCATGCGGCATTTGAATCGCGTGCGCCCGGTAGGGCGCGTTGCCGTCTTTGCACCGTGCAAGGGGCTCGATATGGACCTGGAGGGAAACCTGCGGGCCCTCATGGAACAGGATTACCGCGACTTTGAGGTAACCTTTATCGTCGAAAGTGCCGACGATCCGGCGTGCCGGGTCATCCGGCGCGTGATGGCTGACTTTCCGCGCATGGCTGCCCGTTTGCTCGTGGCCGACCCGGCGGTTTCAAGCGGGCAGAAGGTACACAACCTCCGGGCGGCCACCGCGCAACTTTCGACGGACATCGAATATCTGGCGTTTCTCGACTCCGATGCGCGGCCGCGCCCCGAGTGGCTTCGGGTGCTCATCGGGCAGTTTGCCAAGCAAGACCTTGGGGCCGTGACGGGCTACCGGTGGTTTATCCCCAGGGCTTCCACGCTGGCCAACCATGCGCTGTATAGCCTCAACTGCGAGATCATGGCGCTTTTTGGGAAAAGCTCCCATTACCTGCTGTGGGGCGGTTCGTGGGCGATCCGCCGGGCGGTGTTCGACCAACTCGGCTTTCGCGCGGCCTGGAAAGGCACGCTCAGCGACGATCTGGTGGCCAGCCGGTTGCTGCGTCAGGCCCGAATGCCGGTCCGCTTCGAGCCGGCTGGTGTCGTGGCCTCGCCGATCGATTACCAGTGGTCGAGCATGTTGTCGTTCGTACGGCGGCAGTACCTGGTGGGCCGCTACTACGTTCCGGGCTGGTGGCTGTTTGCTCTGGTGGGCCTCACGTGTACCAACGCCATGTGGGCAAGCCAGGTAGCTTTTGTCGTGTGGGGGGTTGCGGGCGGCCCCGTGCCCCCATGGATTCCCGGAGCCGTCCTCGCCGTGCTGCTTGCCATGTACGCCTATCGCGCATCCGTCCGTCAGGACCTGGTGGCAATCTACTTTCCTGAGCGGGCCGAACAGCTCCGGGCGGCCCGGCGATTCGACGTCTACTGTAGTATTTTTGGGGGGGTGGTGCATTGGGCGGCCGCGATGGCCTCGGTCCTCGGACGCCATATTACCTGGCGCGGCATCTCCTACCGGATGTTGGCCGGCGGGAAAGTCCGCGCCTTACGCCGCTTGGAAACGGAGCAAGTCGCCATCGCCTTCCCGAAACGGGAACCGACCGTCGCGGCCGAGGACCAACCGCCCCCCGATCTGAAGCGGGCGGGCTGAGCCGCCGGCCCGGCAGCATTTTCGTGGAAAATCATGCAAGTTGTTCTTTGGGACACCCGCAAACTCGACGCCTCGAAAGATTTTGCCGGAGGGTTTGGCATCGGGCTGTACCCGCGCGGCGGCGGCGTCCGCAACGCGATCATTCGCCGGTTCTATACGCGCGACCGCCGGCCGGTTGCCCTCGTCTTCGCGCACTTGGCCGCGGCCATGCGCAGCCTCGGCCACCGGGTCGACTACTGCGAAGACCGGCTGCCCAGGCGCCAGGCCGACTTCTACATCTTCTGCCCCTCGCTCATCACCCTGCCCCTCGAACGCCGCGCCATGGCGCAGTTGTTGGAGCGGTTTCCGGCGGCGCGCGTGCTGGTCGTCGGGCCTGTCGCGTCGGTGATGCCCGAAGCGTTCGCCGATCTGGGCGTGACGATCGGCCAGGGCGAGGCGGAACAGCTCTTCTGGCGGCTTGACGAGGTCCTCGCCCGGCCGGCCGGAACCGTGCAGCTCGGCTCCATCGACGACCTCGACGGCTTGCCGCTGCCCGACTGGTCACCTTTTCAACCGCACCGGTTCCGCATTGGGTACGACTTCGACCGTTTTCCAACCGCGCTGATTCAAGCGAGCCGCGGTTGCTCGCTGACGTGCAATTACTGCCCGTACATCGTCACGAACAACGCCCTGCGGTTCCGCGATCCGGAGGCCGTGGTCGAGGAGATGCGGTACGGCATGGCGCGGTGGGGATTCCGCTCGTTCAAATTCCGCGATCCGCTCTTCGGAGCCAGCCGGTCGCGGCTGTACCGGCTGGCCGAATTGATCGGCCGCCTGCCGCGCCGCATTCAGTTTTCGATCGAGACGCGCATCGACGTGATGCGGCCTGAAACGCTTCGGGTGTTGAAGCGAGTGGGGCTCACCAGCGTCACCGTCGGCATCGAGACCCCCGACGAAGCAACGCTGCAGCGCTACCGCCGGGCCCCGATTGAGGACGACCGGCAGGGAGAGTTCCTCCACACGTGCCGGCGACTGGGTATCCGGAGCGTGGCGGGCTTCATGATCGGATTTCCAGGCGATACGGACCGGTCGATCCGAAACGTGCTGGATTACGCCCTGGAACTGAACCCGACGTTCGCGAACTTCAACGTCGTGACCCCCTACCCCGGGACGCCGTTCTTCCAGGAAATCCGATCCCAAATTGCCGACTTCGACTACAGCCATTACACCGTGTACACGCCGGTGTTGAAGTACGAGCACCTGAGCCGGGAGCGGGTTGCCTGGTGGCTGGCGAAGTGCTTCCGCCGTTTCTATTTTCGCTGGTCCTACGTGGCCCGGAATGCACCGGTTCTCTGGCCCTGGCTTCACCGCCTGGGAAGGGGCATCCCCTCCAAGCCACCGCATCCGGGCGGATCGCCTCACCCGAAGGTGCCTGAACCCTTGGGGGCAAAGGTGCTGGAAAATTCTCTCGAAACGAGCCGGTTGCGCCGCGACGGACCGCACCGGTCCACCCGGCTGACGGACACCTCCGCGGGCCCCGACGATCGGTAGTACCGCGCGGCTGCATAGGGCGCCGTCTCCTTGCCACGGGTGTATCATCCGGCCGTATTTGCCCCTACGCCATTCGTGAACTAGGCTTGTGGTGGCCTGGCTGTTGGCCAGGGCTCTTCCATTTCCGCCACGTGCGGGCGGCCGATCGGCCGACCTGATCCTCGACGACGCACCTGGACGTTGGACTTTCGTATCGTGTCTGCCGATTCTACCATTCCATTGGAGGGCCTCAGTGACGTGCGCGAGGCCCTCGGGACCGTTCGCACCATTTACGGCGAATGCGCCGAGTTCTTTTCCGGCGTGTTTTCCCGCTTGGAATCGGTTTCGGACGCCATGAAGGCCCGCGAGCTGGCGCGCGACCGGCAACTCGGCGAATTCAAACGGCAACAACAGCTTTGGGACCAGGAGCGCACGATCCTGGAACACGAGTTGGAGACGGTGCGCAACCGCGCGGCCGAATTGAGCGAGTCCCTCGCGCAGCAGAAACGCGATGCCGAGATGCAGCAGAACCAATGGGCCGCAGAGTTCAAGCGCATGCGGGAGATGCTGCAGGAGATGGCCTGTCGCATGGCGGAGGGCGGCGCCGAGGCCGCCGCACCGGCGCCTTCCGAGCATCACTCCCGCCGCGGCCCATCCGGTCCCGGCGAGCCCGACCCCGTCTTGAACTCGGTCATGGCCCAATTTGAAATCCTACAGAACGACGCCGCGCGGAGGCGCAGAACGCAAGAACAGCATACAGCTCATCATAACTCGGACAATCGAAAGTGAGCAACAACTATGTGGCGAACACACACCGCGACGCCGGCAACGATTCTGCTGCTGCTGCTTCTGCCGGTGTGCCTGGCGCTTGGCGGGGGACCGGCGAGTCTGCTGCTGCTGATCGGCGGCGGGTCGGTCGGCGTGGGCTACCTGCTGCTGCGCGTTGCCGCGAGCCACCGGCGGCACCGTTCCGCCGAAGCGGCTGTGGAGGCGACTCGCACGCCGCGCCCGGCCAAGCCGGCCGTTCGACCTGCGCCGGCGGATCCGAACGATCCGAACGCCCTGGTCGGCGAGATGCTGGCACAGGGCCGCTACGCGCTGCTGCTGCGCCCGCAAATTGCCGGCAATCTGTCCCAATCGCAGGTTCGGCGGGTCCTAGCGGCACTGAATGAGAACATGGCGCTCGTGCCCGAAGGCGACGTCGTCCTGAGCCCGGTCGGCGAGCCATTCGACCCGTATCACCTCGAAGTTGGCGAGGGAGCGCTGCCCGCAGGTCGGAAGGTGCAGGTGGCGCCGGTCTTTTTGGGCCGCTACCCGGTGACCAACCGCCAGTTCTACGAGTTCGTGGCCGGCGGGGGTTACGAGCAGGTGGCCCTATGGGATGCCTCCGTGTGGACGGCCGTCCTGGCCATGACGGACCGGACCGGAAAGCCGGGGCCTCGCTACTGGATCGGCGGGATTTACGCGGAAGGAGAAGAGGACCATCCGGTGGTCGGCGTCAGTTGGTACGAAGCGGCGGCCTTTGCCCGCTGGGCCGGAAAACGCCTACCCAGCGATGCCGAGTGGGTGAAGGCCGGGGCCTGGCCGATGCCCACCGGCGGCACGACCCACGGCCAGCGGCGCTATCCTTGGGGCGACACGATCGATCGGGGCAAGGCGAACCTTTGGGGCTCCGGCCCGGAACAAGTTGCCTCGGTGCGGGAGTTCGCCGGCGGCGTGAGCGTGGGCGGCGTGTACCAACTCATCGGCAATGTTTGGGAATGGACCGGCGGAAACTTCCGGGGCGTCGACGGTCCCGACGGGCGGCTGGTACCGGCGGAGCCGATGAAGAGCCTGCGCGGCGGCGCCTTCGACACCTATTTTGACAACCAGGCAACCTGCCAGTTCCAGAGCGGCGACAGCCCGTTGCGGCGGAAACACAACATCGGCTTCCGATGCGCCGTGGGGGTTTGCGACCTCGTGCTGGCACACCATGGGACAACGAGCCGGGCCGCCGGCGCCGGCCCGCCCGAACCGCTCGGCGAAGGGTCGGCCGGACTCGCTCCCGGCGGACCGGCCGAACCGGCCCAGGAGATTAGCGTATGACGACCCCCGTCATTCAGCCGTTGGAGTCGTACCGTTTCGCGCAGTATGCCGTGCCCATCTCATGCTTCGTGTGCGAGACCGACAATACGTTGGACGCGGAAGCCTGCACCCGATGCCTGGCCCCCATGGCCTTGGCGCATCAGGCTGCGGCCCGGAAGATCGAGCCCCGCCTGGTCGCCACCATGGGCGCCAGCGGCGCGGGCAAGACGGTGTACTTGGGCATGCTCATGGACCTGCTCTCGCACCAGCCGGCCGGGCTGAAGCTGCTGGCCCGCGGCGCGTTTTCCATCACGCTTCAGCAGACGACCATCGGCGCGCTGGCCTCCTGCCGGTTCCCCGGCAAGACGCCGAACGAACCCGACCGGTGGAACTGGGTGCACTGCCAGATCCACAAGCCGAAACAGAAGTACCCGCTGGAACTCATCATGCCCGACATGGCCGGCGAGGCCGTGCTCGAGGAGGTTAATCATCCGCACAGCTATCGCATTATCGACGCCTTTCTGAAGAAGTGCCGGGCGGCGCTGGTTTTGGTCGACGCCGTCCGGATCAAGGACGGCACGCGGCAGGAAGACTATTTTGCGATGAAGCTTCTCAGCTACCTGAGCGAGTTGACCGACGAGGCGCGGCCAAGCTGGACGCGGCGTCCCATCGCCGTGGTGTTCACCAAGGCCGACCAGTGCGACGAGTGCCGCGAAGATCCTGCCGAGTTCGCGCGCCGCCACGCCCCGGGTCTGTGGCAGCAATGCCGCGAGCGGTTCCAGGGCCACCGGTTCTTTGCTTCGGGAGTGGCCGGGGCCTGTGTCACGTTGGAATCGGCCACGGAGGGCCGCGTGCTCGCACCGCTGCGCATCGAACCTCATGGTATCATCGAGCCCTTTGCGTGGCTCCTGGAACAATTGGCGTAACGGTTGAGCTTCGACCGGCCGCCCGCCCTACCGCGAGGACAGCACCCATGACAAACATCGAACAAGCCGTATTCACCTCGGCCCGAACGCATCGGGCGGCCGGATACCAGCTTGCAGGACGCAGCCCGGGGGTCGCCGACGCCGATGCCCGCCAACTGGCCGCCTGGGGCCCCTCGCACGACTCGCTTCGCGACCCGGGCTCCGACGCCGGAAGCATCAATTTCCATCCGCTGCCCAGCGGCGCCTACTGCGTCTCGCGCACGGTGCCGGCGGGTTCCGAGTACAGCGGCCGGGGCGGCCCTCGCGTGTATACGCAGTACTTGATCGTTTCGCCCGAGGTGTTGCGCCGCTTCGCCAACAACGCGTTTTCGATCGTCCGCGCCGCCGTGGCCGGGGGGATGCTCGAAGTGTTCGATCCGGTGCCCGAGCAGTTACCCCCGCTGTCGCTGGTGGGCGCGGCGGTTCCGGTCGACCAGAATCTGCTGGCCCGCCTAGCGGCGCAGTTCGCTCCCGATCGGATCGCCGCCCTCGTGCAGGCTGCCATGACGACCGACTGTCTCGCCGTGGCCGGCGGCGAGTGGACTGCCGACTTGGTTGCCGGTCTGGTCAACTGCCTGCCGCCGTTGCCCCGCACCGAGCTTTCGTTCACCACCGGCTTGAAGTATTCCTCGCGGCGGCCGCTCCGCGTGGTGGGGCTTTCCAGCGATCCGGCCGAGCACCGGTGGATCGCCCAGCAAAGCGGGATGACCGTGCTGGACTTGACGGTTCCCCAAGAGGGTGCCCCCGTTCCGCTGGACGGCTGGTCCCAGTTGATCAGTCGCGTGCTGGCGACGCGCCATTACTCGCTGCTGGCCACCGAGTTTTCCAAGCGGCGGTTCGAGTTGACTGCGGGCGACCTGCACGCCTTGGGACTCCAACTGCTCGAGGAGATCGAGGCTTCCGAGTTGCGCGGCGGGAGCGGGGCGGCGATCGAGCCGAACGGCCTCCCGCCGGATGGCGGCAGCTCCGATTCGGCGCCACGGCGCGCGGCGTCTGCCGGGGTGCGTCGAGCCCATAACGCGCATCGCGGCGCCGGTGGCAGCGGCAAGGGGGCGGCCGTCGCAACCCGCCGTCCTGCAGCCCCCTCGACAACGCTCGACCCCGACTCTCCCGAGATACTCGAACGGCTCGAACGGCTCGACGATTTGGTATACGCGGCCATGGACGGGCAAGGCGCGGCGATGGAGTCGCTGCGCGCCTATTGGCCGAAGGTGGCCGCCGAACTGGAAGAAGAAATCCTGGCCGAATCGCGTGAGCAATACCTCCGCTACGCCATGTCAATCTGGGAAGGCTGCGTCGACCCCGACGGCATCCGAAACCCCGGCCGCGCCGTCCGAGCCCTCGACGTGCTCTGCCTGCTGTTCAACGACGGCTCCGATTCGTATTGACCCGGCGGGCCCTTGGAGCGTATGTTGTGTCGCCTATGGATCGGACGACTGCCGCAAGGTTGCGGTGGCGCGCGGTAGGAAGCCACTCTCTTGGCCCGAAAGGGCCCCGCCGGGCAGGATGCCTGCGTTGCTTGCATGAACCCCTTTCCTGTACTGCCCCTGGAACTGGATCGTGTGCCGCGCGGGCTGGTTGTGGCGCTGGAGCAAGAAGGGGTGCCTACGTGCGCGCGCGGCGAGCGTCCGGAAGGCCGTTTCGTGCTGTTCGACGGCCGGCGCGGCTTGGACCGGCCGCTGGCGGCCTGGCAGGTGCCGGTCGACATCGCATCCCTTCGGCGCGGCTGCGATGAAGACCCGTTCGAAGCCATGCTCGACGAGCGTTCGGGGCGATGCCGCTGGGAGGTGGCCGGTCTGTCGCTCACCGAAACAGTTGCCCGCGTCGACCGCCGGCAGGTCCGCCGCCGGATCGTCGCTCGACTGCGCGAACGCATTGAACAGGCCGGGGGCGCTTGGATGACCCTGGCCGCCTTCCCGTTCCCCTACCGCAGCGCTCTGAACTTCCGGATTGACTACGACCGGTACCACCCGGACGATTTCCACAGTACCCTGGCAGCCATTGGCGACCATGCAGGCGCGACGAGTCATTATGTGAACGGCGCGGCCTACGAGCCGCACGGCGATGCCCTCCGGCGGCTCGAAGGGCTCGACGTCGGCTCGCACGGATACCGGCATTGCGTGTACCGCACCGAGGCGGAGAACCACGAGAACATCGGGCGGGGCCTCGACGTGCTGCTTCGCAACGGATTGACGCCGTCCGGCTTCACGGCGCCGGGCGGAGAATACAACCCCGCCTTGGGGGCCGCGCTGGAGCGGTTGGCCATCGGCCACAGCAGCGAAATCGGCCTCGCCTACGACGACTGGCCGTTCTGGCCCGCGGCCAGCTCCGTCCTCCAAGTGCCGGCGCATCCGGTGAGCCTGGGTCTGTTTCTTGCGAATGTCCGCGGCGAGGGCGTCCGCCGGGCGGCAGCGGCCCAGCAGGCGGTGCGCGCCGCGACCGACTATTTCCGGCAGATCGCCCGGGCCAGGTACCACGCCGGGGATCCGGTGTTCTTTCACGGGCATCCGACCGGCCGGCTGGGGCATTATTCACAGGTGCTCCGGGCGGTATTCGACACGGCCGACAGCTTTGCCGCCGTGTGGCCGACCACCCTCACCCGCTTTGCCGCCTGGTGGCACGCCCGGGCGAACGTTCGGCTTCGGGTGGAGGGGGCGGGGGAGCAATTCACCGTCCTGGCCGACGGCCTCACGCGCCGGTGGCCCGTGGCCGTCGAATACTGGCGTGGTCCGCGGGTAGCGAGGATTCCGCTGGCCGGCCCCGCCACGAAGTTCTCGCCCGGCGCCATCGCCTACGAGAACCGTTCGCGCCGGCCGACGGTCCGGCCGGTTCGGTTGGACGCGCCTGACGGATTAAGGCACCACCTGCGCCGCTTCTTCGAGCGGGAGCAGGCGACGCCCACGGAAGATACCAAACCGCACCACTGGCGCCACTGGGCGGCGCGCGCCCTGCGCCGGTTCAGTGGATAGGCCGGACCGTATCCCAGGAGTACCGAATTCCGATGCAAACACCCAGCCTCGCTTCCCCATCGCCCCGCCTTTCCCGGGCCACGACTCCCATCCGGCACGTCGACCGGCCCCGCATCTACTTGGCCGGCCGGCTAACGGCACTCGAATCGCCCGGAGGCGGCGAAGTGGAGATGCAATCGCTGGCCGGCGCGTTGTCCGAGTTGCACGTCGACGCGCAGCTCTGGCGGCCCTGGCAGGATCCGCTGGCCGACTGCCATTGCCTGCACCTGTTCGGCAGTTTGCCGGAACACCAGACCCTCATCCGGGCGGCGCGCCGGCAGGGCGTGGCGGTGGTGCTTTCGACGGCGGCCTGGTTCGGGCCGGCCCGGTGTGGGAGTGATCCCTGGCCGAAGCGCCTAGCGGCCGGTTTCCGGCAGGCGGCGCTGGCCGCCTGCCCGTGGACGCCCTCCTGGCGGCGCCGCCTGTACCGTTCCGTCGACGTCCTGATTCCCAACTCGCACGCCGAGGCGACGCAACTCAGCCGGCTGTTCGGCGTACCTCAGGATCGCATCCATATCGCCCCGAAAGGAGGCGATCCGCGATTTGCAGAGGCCGATCCGCAACCATTTGTCGATCTGGCCGGGGTGCGCGACTTCGTACTCTGCGCCGGCCGGATCGAACCGCGCAAGAATCAGGCGGCCCTGCTGCGGGCAATGCAGGGAACCGGCGTGCCGGTGGTAGTGCTGGGCGACGTGGCGCCCGGCTGCGAAGCCTATTTCGAGGCCTGCCGCCGTGCAGGCGGCAAGGACGCCGTCTTCGTACCCCGGCTGGCCCACAACGACCCGCTATTGGCCAGCGCCTATTCCGCCAGCGTGTGCCTCGCCCTGTGCAGTTGGTACGAGACGCCCGGGCTGGCGGCCCTGGAAGCCGCCATGTCGGGTACGCCGCTGGTGTTGCCCGAGGGCGGCTGCGCCGAAGAGTACTTCGGCAGCCTGGCCCACTACATTCGCCCCAGCGACATCGAGGGCATTCGCCGCGCCGTGTTGGCCGCCACCGCGCAGGGCCGCAGTCCGGTCCTGGCAGAGCACGTGCGGCACTATCTCACCTGGGAAACCGCCGCCCGCATCACATGCGGGGCCTATGAAAAGGCGCTTGCCCAACCCGTGCTGCCCGGTGAAGAACACCAGCGAGCGGCCGCGTAGGGCGCGTTCGAGTGGGCCACTTGGCGGCCGCTCCCTGCCCCGTGGCGTCGCCGCCCGTCCAGCACCACGGCAACCGCCTCCAAGTCGTTAACCGTGAGAGTCATTCGTTAACCGTGAGAGCCATGGGCTGGCCTCAAGGGTACGCCGCAATCGCGCCGGGATCGATTATTATTGTAGCTGCGCGCGAAGGGGCGTCAACCGCCACAGGAGGGGTTGAGCCGGCTTGACACGCAACTGGGCGGGGGTGAAAATAACTCCCAAACCACCCCAATAATCCCGCGGCCGCCCCCAAACGCTGAGGGCTGCGGTAACCACACCCCGAACAGGAATCCCGCCATGAATCGCAAAGAGAATCGTTCCACCCCGTCCCGTTCCCGCCGCGAATTCCTCAAGCAGACCACCGGCGCCTTCAGCGGCGCCGCACTAGCCGGCGCCCTCAGTGCCCGAGCGTACGCCGACGAAGACAACACGATCAAAGTGGCCCTGATCGGGTGCGGCGGGCGGGGAACCGGGGCCGCGGCCAACGCGCTTTCCACCCGAAATCAGGGACCGGTCAAGCTCGTGGCCCTGGCCGACGTGTTCGACCACCGCGTGAAGGGCAGCTTCGAGCGATTACAGAAGCGGTTTTCCGATCAGGTGGACGTGCCACCGGAACGGCAGTTCGTCGGGTTCGACGCCTACCAAAGGGCCATCAATGCGCTCAACCCGGGCGACGTGGTCCTGTTGGCCACTCCGCCGGCCTTCCGCCCGCTCCACTTGGAGTACGCCGTCGAGAAGGGCTGCCACGTGTTCATGGAGAAGTCGTTCGCCGTCGACGCGCCCGGGGTGCGCCGCGTGCTGGCGGCGGGCAAGAAGGCCGGCGAAAAGAACCTGAAGGTGGTCGGCGGCCTGCACATGCGGCATTGCCCCGCGCTGCAGGCAGCCGTCGAGCAGGTGCACGAAGGCCAAATCGGCACGGTGGTGACGGCCTGGGCGTACCGCATGCACGGCCCCGTCGGGTTCCGCCCCCGGCAGGAGGGCATGAGCGAGCTGGCGCACCAGATTGCCAACTACAGCAACTTCACCTGGGTCAACGGCAGCTTTCTGTTGGACTGGCTCATCCACAATCTCGACGTCTGCTGCTGGGTCAAGGACGCTTGGCCCGACTCCTGCCAGGGCCAGGGCGGGCGCCAGGTGCGCACCCAGCCCGACCAGTTGTTCGACCATTACGCGGCTGAATACACCTTCCCCGACGGCACGCGCCTGTTCGCCCAAGGGCGGCACATGAACGACTGCTGGGGCTTCTTCGGCAACAACATTCACGGGACGACCGGCTCCGGCGTGCTGGGCGAAGGCATCCGGAACCCGCACCTCTATCAGGGATACCATGCCACGGGGGACAACCAGGCGTGGGCGTACGACGGGCCCAGGCCGAGCCCGTATCAAGTGGAACTCGACCGGCTGTTCCAGGCCATTCGCGACGACCAGCCCCACAACGAAACGGAGCGTTGCGCGCACGCGGCGATGGTGGGCATTCTCGGGCGGATGGCCGTCGAGTCGGGCAAGCGGGTGACGTGGGATCAGGCGATCAACTCCGACCTGGCGCTGGCCGAGGTGGACGGTATGACCTGGGACAGCGAACCGCCCGTCGAACCCGACGAAGAGGGCAACTATCCGGTCGCCATGCCCGGGTTCACCACGGCGTTTTGAGCCCCGATCACCATCCCGACCGCCGCATGCGCCGGGCCAGGCGGCGGGCGGTCGATTCCCCCCGGCGCGCGTCGCCGTGGTCCCGTGCGAGGAGCGATTCGAGCATTCCCTGCGTATCGCCCACCATGTTCGTCAGCCGAGTCAGCCAGAGCGAGCGGAACAGGCCGGTCGAGTCGAACAATTCGGCGGGAAAGCAGGCGAGAATGCTGGCGGCTATCTGCGCGTTCAAGTCGGCGTTGGGACTCTCGCCCGTCAGACCCTGCCGGAACGCCGCGCGCAGCGAGGAAAGCACCAGCGGCCACGCCTGCCGCCCCCCGGCAAGGTGGCTCCGGTAGCGCAGGTCTTCGGCGAAGTCGCGGGCGCGGTCGGGCTCGACGGCGAAGTCGGCCACGTCTTCCAAGCCGGTCAGGTAGCCCACCAGCAAATCGGTCCACCGCTCGCAACGGCGCCGAAGTGCGTTCAGCCGCATCGCCCACGCCGTGTTAATGTTCGAGGCGCGCACCAGCAGGGTGAGTACGCGATGCCGGGCTTCGAACTGGCCGATGAGCACGCTGCGCACGATCGGTTCCGCTTCCTGGGTGCCGCGGCGGCGGTCGTAGGCGCTAAGGACGGCCGCCCACACGCGGGCAAGCACCTCGCCGGTAAGGATCTCCTCGAGCAGTGCGTCGGGAAACGGGGGCGCGGGCGAGCGGGGGCTCCGGTCTCGCGCAGCGGCCCGGCCCGCCGCGGAGCGGTCGAAAGCCTTCAGAGCCCGGTACCAGCGGTCAAGCCGGCACTTTGACGCCACCCAATACTGTTCGATGCCGCACTCCGAAACCCGGCCCCGACCCTGAACCAGGACCGGCCCGTGGGCGGGGACGATGGCGGCCAGTTCCATCAATTCGCGAGTATGCATGATTGGCCCGGGGGTTCTCAGTCGAAGGCGCGGACGTGGCGATTGACCGGAGCGAGGTCGTGACACCCAGGCGCTTCGCGCCGGGCCGGCTCCAGGGAACCGGGGTGCGCCGGGCACCGAAACGCTTGAGGCGTGAAGCACAGGGAGCACACGTCATGCCGAGCCACCGTCGTCCCGGACGAAGGCGGCGGCCGCTGCGCGTAACCCTTTGTGGGTAAAAAGGTTGCGCGCCAGCCGCGTTCGTGGGAACAAACCAAAAAAGGGGGCCGCCACGTTGCCTCGACTCAACACGTGGCGTTGGCGCAACGGGTCGGGGGAGGCACCGTTGGAGTTGACGCTTTAGAGTCTGTCCGAAAAGGTTCGGATCCAGGTTCCCTCTCCCTCCGGGAGGGGTTAGGGTGGGGGCTATGGGCCAAAGACCTTGCCCCGCTCTTACTTATATCCCACAGGCCCTCACCCCCAACCCCTCTCCCAAAGGGAGAGGGGAGTTTTCGGACAGCCTCTTAGCGTGCTGAGGTTCGCACCTCCTCGGTTCGCACGCTAAAGCGTGAACTCCAACGGTGCGCAGCCGCAAGGTGCCGGCCGAAGCCGCCGGGCGGTCCGCAGAAAGGGACCCGTTTTGAAAAAAACCACGCCACACACGCTTGCGTCGTTTGCTCAGTGCGGCATACTAAGGGGCCGAAGGGGACCGGCCGCCCGGCAAATGTCCCCCTCAACAGTGGCACCCCACCCCCGAGGAGGATCCCGTGGAACAACAGTCGCTTGAATTCTTTCGAAGTCTACTCGAAACCCCCAGCCCGTCCGGATACGAGGCCCCCGTGCAGGAATTGGTGCGGGGTTACGCGTCCGCGTTTGCCGACGACGTGCGGACCGACGTCCACGGCAACGTCATCGCCGCACGGAACCCCGACGCGCCGCTGCGGCTGATGCTGGCCGGCCATTGCGATCAAATCGGCCTGATCGTCCAGCACATCGACGACGACGGCTTCCTGTACATCGGTGCCATCGGCGGTTGGGACCCTCTGATGCTCATCGGGCAGCGGATGCGCGTTTGGACCCGCGAGGGCGGGCTCGTGGGGGTCATCGCCCGCAAACCCATCCACCTGCTCACTGAAGAGGACCGCAAGAAAGTCCCCAAGCTGAAGGAACTGTGGCTCGACATCGGGGCAGCGAACAAGGAAGAAGCCGCGAAGCTGGTGCGGATCGGCGATGCCGTGACCCCGGAGTTGTGCTACCAGGAAACTCTCAATGGACGCGCCGTCTCTTCCGCCATGGACGACAAAGCAGGTGCGTGGGTGGTCATCGAGGCCTTGCGGCGCATCGAGCCCGGCAAACTCAACTGCGGTGTGTTCGCCGTCTCGACCGTGCAGGAAGAGGTGGGGCTGCGCGGCGCCCGCACCAGCGCCTTCGGCATCGACCCGCACGTGGGCGTGGCCGTCGACGTGACCCACGCCACCGACTGCCCCACCATCGAGAAGAAGGAAGAGGGCGACGTGAGCCTGGGCAAGGGGCCGGTTATCGCCCGCGGACCCAACATGAACCCCAAGGTGGTCGAACTGCTCATCGAGACGGCCGATGCGCACGCGATTCCCTTCCAGCTTGCCGCCGAGGGGCGGGCGACCGGGACCGACGCGAACGCCATGCAGATCAACCGGTCGGGTGTGGCCACCGCGCTGGTGAGCGTGCCCAACCGCTACATGCACAGTCCGGTCGAGATGATTTCGCTCGAGGACATCGACCGCGCCGCCCACCTCCTGGCCCGCTTCGCCGAGCGGCTCACCGACCAGTTGAACTTCGTGCCTTGAGTCATCGGCCCAACGCAATTCCTAAGTCATCGCACACCGCTTGGCCATCCTGCTCGGAGGCGCAGAAACGGCCTTGTATCGCCCCCGGTCGCACTGTGGGAGTTCACGCTTCAGCGCGCGTTCGTTGCCGGCTGTTCGTTGCCGGGTTCGCTGCCGAGGCCGAACTGGAGGAGGCGCTCCCGGGGGCATAAACGAGCCCCTTTCGGGGGCCCCCTGCCGTTCGAGCAGGCCGATCGGTTAGAATGGGCGCTCCCGGCTGTGGCCTCCCGCAGCGGACTACGCAATACTATTTCCGAGTATCCTGGGCGGTGGGGGAACGCAATGAAAGTGCTGAAGAATGTGGCAATCGTCGGAGTTGGGTTGATCGGCGGCTCGATCGGGCTCGCCCTCCGAGAACGCAAACTGGCCGAAACGGTCGTCGGAATCGGCCGCCGCCAGGGCACCCTCCGCATCGCCCGGCGGGCCGGCGCGGTCACCAACACCACGATCGACCTCGCCAAGGGAGTTGCCGAAGCCGAACTGGTCATTCTCTGCTCGCCGGTGGGGTTCATCGTCGAGCATGCCCGAATCGCCGCCCAGCACGCGCCGGAAGGAACCCCCATTACCGATACCGGCAGCACGAAACAACGCATTGTCGAGGCGCTCGACACCGGCCTGCCCCGCGGCTGCCGTTTCCTCGGCGGGCATCCCCTGGCCGGCAGCGAGAAGTCGGGGCCGAGCTACGCCCGGGCCGACCTGTTCGACGGCCGCGTGGCCATCCTGACCCCCACGATGAACAGCCACGCCCACGATTACGACCTGCTCGAAGAGTTCTGGCAAGCCCTCGGCGCCGTAGTGGTGAAGATGCCGGCCGACGAGCACGACCGCATCCTGGCGATGATCAGCCACCTGCCGCACCTGGGCGCCGCCATGCTGGCGGCGACCATGCCGGAGACGTACCTGCGGCTGGGCGGAAGCGGGTTGCGCGACGCCACGCGCGTGGCGGCCGGCTCGCCGGAATTGTGGCGGCAAATCATGGCCGAGAACCGCGAGAACATCCTCGACGCGCTGGAAAAATACGGCAGCAAGCTGGCCGAGTTCCACGGCGCCCTGCGCGACGAGCAGTACGAACGGCTCGAACAACTCCTCCAGGAAGGCAAGAGGAACCGCGATGCTCTGGGAGGTTGACATCTACCCCGCCCCCGGCCAGCCCGATCTGCTGGCCGAGCAGGTGGCCGGCGAAGCGCCCGACGCCGGGCTGCCCGCCGAAATGCGGGTGCGCGCCGCGCGCGGCTACCTGGTTCAGGGCGACCTGGACCGCGACC
>PWXP01000504.1 GCA_003561895.1 Planctomycetaceae bacterium
TATACTCGCCGCGGGCTAAAACTGCGCATTTCCGTAGGATGGGCTTTCGAGCCCGTCATAGCGAAGACGGACAAGAATGTCCATCCTACAAAAGCGCAAAAACGGCACGCGGCGAGTATATCGCAGAGTTACCCTGGGGGTTGCATTCCCGGCCGGCTCGATTAAGCTGGTGCTCTAAGGGGCTTGTACAGCCTGGAGAAACTTTCCCCAGGGGGCAGAGGGAGACGATCATGAGATTAGAGCGATGGGTTCTCTTGGGCGCCATTCTGCTGGGGCCGCCATCCGGCAATGCATTGGCGCACGGACCGGTGGGCAGCGGCTATCTGGCCCCCTGGTGGTCTGCACCGCGCGTGTATACGCAAGAGTATATTCCCTATTTTGCCAAGCACCCGCCGGTGTACTACAGCCGTCCGATTACCAGACCCTACGGGTACGTGCCGTACGCTTACTGGCCTGAGAAATGTGTACCGCAAGTGGTTGTAGCGCAGCCGGTCGTGGTGCGGAATCACTACGTGGCCGGCGATGCCGTCGATCGGTGGACCGAGGAGCCGTCGCCCGCTGGGCGAAGGATCATCAACCCGTTTGTCCGGGAACGCGAGGCCCCCCTGCCGAGCCCCGACGAAGTGCCGCTGTTCGAGCCTGAAGCGTAGCCGTGCATCGGACGGAATGCCGCCACGCGGCCGACCAGGGGGCTCGGGCAGCATGGGTAATTAGTGGGCGGGGATAGCGACGCGGTATCGGTTCCGTTTTCGGCAGGGTGGTAAGCCGGTTTCCGCCGCACGCCTAACCAGCCGGATTATTCACGAACGGGCGGCGTTCGGGGCACGCTGCGGTAGCGGAATTCGCAAGAATTCCGAGCTAAGTCGTTGTGCACAAAGGAATTCTTGCGAATTCCGCTACGGGCTCGTGAATAATCCGGGCTAAACCCGCTGGGTTGCCATTGACCCCAGAGCCGCTTCCACTACAATGCCGCCCGATCATTTCCCGGAATCTTTACCCACCATGACGAACTCGAGCCAGGACGAACGGACCGGCGGAGCGGCGTTGGAAGCCGCGCGACGAGAGAAATTGCACAAGCTGGAGGCAATGGGTATCGACCCCTGGGGTGGCCGGTTCGACAGCCACGCCCCCATCCGAGCGATCCGCGCCCGGCAGAACGAAATCGGCGTTGAGCCGGGCGGCGAGGGCGCAACCGGCAAGCCGGCCCGGCCCCGAGGCCCCAAAGTCCGCGCGGCCGGCCGCGTGGTGCTCCAGCGCAAGACGGGAAAGCTTATCTTTCTGGACATCCAGGACTGGACCGGACGCATCCAACTGTTCCTGGGGAAAAAACAAGTGGGCGAGGAAGGCTGGGCGGTGGCGCAATGCGTCGACCTCGGCGACCTGGTGGGCGTCGACGGCGAATTGAACCGTACGCGGACCGGCGAGCTGACCATCTTCGCCGAACGGTTGCACTTCCTCACCAAGGCCTTGGCCCCGCCCCCGGCGAAGCACAAGGGCCTGCAAGACCCCGAATTGCGCCAGCGGCTCCGCTACCTCGACCTGATCCACGGCGAGGGCGTGCTCGAGCGGTTCCTGCGGCGGACACGCATCGTCCAGTCGGTCCGCCAGACGCTCGGCGCCGAGGGCTTCGTCGAGGTCGAGGGCCCCACGCTGCACGCGGTTGCCGGCGGGGCCGCCGCGCGCCCCTTCACCACGCACCATAACGCGTTGGACATCGACCTCTACCTCCGCATCGCGCTGGAACTGCATCTGAAGCGGCTGCTGGTAGGCGGCATGGAGCGAGTGTACGAACTGGGCCGCGTGTACCGCAACGAAGGCATCAGCCCCCGGCACAACCCCGAGTTCACCATGCTCGAGGTGTACCAGGCCTACGGCAACTACGAGACGATGATGGAACTGACCGAGCGGGTCATCCTCGAGGCGATCCGGGCGACCGGCCAGGACCGGAAGCTCACCTGGGGCGGCAAGCCGCTCGACTTCACGCCCCCGTTCGAGCGGGCCACGTACGACGAGTTGTTCGCCCGGCACACCGGCGCCGACCCGGCCGACGCCGACGCCCTCGGCGCCCTTGCAATGGAACTGGGCCTCGATACGCAGGGCAAACACCCGGACGTGATCAAGAACGAGATATTCGAACAGAAGGTCGAGAATCGGCTCACCGGTCCGGTGTTCGTGCTCGACTACCCGGCCAGCATCTGCCCCTTGACCAAACGCAAGTCGGGCCGGCCGGAAATCGCCGAGCGGTTCGAGTTGTTCATCTGTGGCATGGAGGTGGCCAACGCCTATACCGAGCTGAACGATCCCGAATTGCAGGAGAATCTGTTCAGCCGGCAGCTTGCCGGCCTCAGCGAGGACGATTCGATGGCCCGCATGGACCGCGATTTCGTCCGCGCGTTGCGGCACGGCATGCCGCCGGCCGGCGGGCTGGGCATCGGCATCGACCGGCTGGTCATGCTGCTGACCGATTCGCAGACCATTCGCGAGGTGATCCTGTTCCCGCTGCTGCGGCCGGAGGCCGACGCGTAGCGGGAGCCTGACCGGAGACAAGTAAACCGTTGCCGGACGCGCCGCGCCCGGGTGGCCACTGCGATTGTTGGAGTTCACGCTTCAGCGTGCGAACCAAGGTTGTGCGATACGCAGCACGCTGAAGCGTGAACTCCAGCAGCCGCGCCCGGCAGTCATCCTTCACGTCCGGTGCAGACCAACCGGCAAGGAAGCCAGAAACTCATGTACAAACTGCTACTCTCCTGGCGTTATCTTCGCACGCGGTACATCGCGTTGGCGTCGATCATCAGCGTCATGCTGGGCGTGGCTACGATGATCGTGGTCAACAGCGTCATGGCCGGCTTCACGCGCGAGATGCAAAACCGCATTCACGGCATTCTCTCCGACGTGGTGGTGACCGCCCGGAGTCTGGAAGGGGTACCCGACGCCGAGTGGCACAAAGAGCGGCTTCGGGAGCTGGCCGGCGACGAGATTGAGGCGATGACGGCGACGGTCGTCGTTCCGGCGATGCTGAGCTTCCAATACGATAACAACTGGATCACGCGGCAGGTGCAGTTGATTGGCATTGACGAGGCGACCCACAGCGAGGTGAGCGAGTTCTGCCACTATCTTCAGCATCCGGAGAACCGCCGGCAGGTAAGTTTCGAGCTTCACGAGGACGGGTACGACACGGGAGGCCTGGCCGACAGCCTGGGAACCCCCAGCCGGCCGCAGATGGCCGACGCCGGCTGGCAGCACCGTCGGCGCATGGCGAGTTACCGGCGGTTCGAGCGGCGGGTTTCGGGCCGGGCGGACGAGCCGGACGCCCCGGAACCGCCGTCAATTACCCCCGGGCCGGCGCCCGCGCCGGGCCACGGCCCTGAGATGGACCGGATGCCGTTCGACCCGGCTTCGCGCTTTGCCCGCCCGGACGAGCCGGAGCGGGACGATGCCCATCGTCCGGCCGCGCCGCCGCCCCCGGCCGACCCCTTTGCCGCGCAGCGCCGCTCCGAACCGCGGGAAGAGGAGTTCGACCCCGCCGAGCGCCAGCACACCGGGGCGGTGCTGGGCATTGCCCTGTCGGCCGTGCGGCTGCCCAGCGGCGAGGACGGCCTCTTGCTGCTGCCCGGCGACGACGTCCGGCTCACCTTTCCCACTGCCGGCACCCCGCCGCAGGCCATCAGCGACCGGTTCACCGTGGTCGACTTCTACGAGAGCAAGATGAGCGAGTACGATTCCGGCTTCGTGTTCGTCCCTATCCGCAAGCTCCAGGAGTTGCGCGGGATGATCGACCCGTCGACGGGGATGGGCTACATCAGCGCCATCCAGATCAAGCTGAAGGCGGGCGCCGACGGCGACGCGGTGCGCGACCGCCTGCGCGCCGCCTTCGATCCGCACTTGTACAACATCGAAACCTGGCGCGACCGGCAGGGCCCGCTGCTGGCCGCCGTGGCTATGGAAACGGCCATCCTCAACGTGCTGCTGTTTTTGATCATCGCCGTAGCCGGGTTCGGTATCCTGGCCATCTTCCTGATGATCGTCATCGAGAAAACCCGCGACATCGGCATCCTGAAGTCGCTGGGGGCGTCGGCCTCGGGCGTGATGGGCATTTTCCTCACCTACGGCCTGTCGCTGGGGATGGTCGGCTCGGGAGTGGGCACGGTGCTGGGGTTGCTGTTCGTGCGCTATATCAACGAGATCGCCGCCCTGTTGGGACGGCTCACCGGCCGGCCCGTCTTCGATCCGTCCGTCTACTACTTCTACCGCATTCCCGCGACCGTCGACCCGTGGACCGTATCGTGGATCGTGGGCGGGGCACTCGCCATCGCGGTGCTGGCCAGCGTGCTGCCGGCGATGCGAGCCGCCATGCTGCACCCCGTGGAGGCACTGCGCTATGAGTGACGACCTTCGACATCTACTCCCGGACGAGCCCCATCCGAAACGTACCGCCGTCAATCCGCCGCTGCGCGCGGTGCCGCGCGTGCAAGGCGACCTGCCGCTGGCCGAAGGTCCGCGGCTGGAACTCGACGCGCCCCCTCGCCGGCCCGCTCCCCCCTCCGCGGCCCCCGGGGGCTCCGGAGGGCCGCACATCGCAATGGCGGAAGGAACTGCGCGGGTGACCGACGCCGAGGCGCGCTACCGGACGGCGGTAACCGAAACCGGCTGGCCGGACGGCCCGCAACTGAAGACCATCGGCCTGGCAAAAAGCTACCACAAGGCGCAGATCGAGATTCCGGTGCTGCGGGGGGTCGACATCGACGTCCAAGCCGGCAAGTTCCTGGCGGTGGTCGGCCAGAGCGGTTCCGGCAAGAGCACCCTGCTGCACCTGCTTTGCACGCTCGACGCCCCCGACGGCGGCGAAATCCACTTCGAGGGCCGGCGCATCGACCGCTTGCCCGCCGCCGAGCGCGATGCCCTGCGCAACTGCCGCTTCGGGATGATCTTCCAGTTTTACCACCTCCTGCCCGAAATGAGCACACTGGAAAACGTGCTTTCGCCGCTGATGATTCGGCACGGCGTGTGGAACTACCTCCGATACCGGCGCGCCATGCGGGACCGGGCGGGAGAACTGCTGGAAATGGTGGGGCTGGGCCACCGCCTGAAGCACAAGCCCCGCGAGTTGTCCGGGGGCGAGATGCAGCGGGCCGCCATCGCCCGCGCCCTGATCGCCCAGCCCGACCTCCTCCTGGCCGACGAACCGACCGGCAACCTCGACCACGCCACCGGCATGGAAA
>PWXP01000165.1 GCA_003561895.1 Planctomycetaceae bacterium
CTGCTACATTCAACGGCACAGCGGCGTGTGCCTGCTACGTTCAACGGCACAGCGGCGTGTGCCTGCTACATTAGCGCGTGCAGAAGCCGGGGTACTCGGGTATTTCGCCCAGCACGGTGCGGGCCAACAGCCGGGCCTGCACCTCCAGGATGCGCCGGTAGCTGATGCGGTATCCGAACAGCGGGTGCGTGACCAGCGTTTCCAGCCGCCGCTCGAACGCCTTCAGCACGGCGCGCCGGCCGGCCGTCGTCAGGGCCACACCGCCCGCACGCGAGATGAAACTCTCCGGCGTCACCTCGCCGTTGTTGACGAGCGTGAGCACGACGGAATCGCCGATGAGCGGACGGAACTCCTCGGCCAGGTCGAGCGCGAGCGAGGGGCGGCCGTAGCGCGGGCGATGGAAGAACCCGAGCATCGGGTCGAACCCCACCGCCTGCACCGCCACGGTCAGCTCCTTCACCAGCATGGCGTACACGAACGACAGCATGGCGTTGACCGGATCGCGTGGCGGGCGGCGGTTGCGCCCGTCCATCTGGAACCGGAACGGTCCCTTCAATAACTCCGCCAGCCCGCCGAAGTACAGCCGCGCGGCCGTCCCCTCCACTCCCAGCAACGACGCCGCGTCGGCCGCCCGCAAGGCCTTGCCCGCCAGGCGGGCAAGCTGGGGCAGCAGGGCGTCGGGGTCGGCCTCCCGGTGGCGGCGCAGCAGGGTCCGGCAATTGCGCACCTTCGCGTCGACCAGCTTCGCGGCCAGGCGCAGGGCGGCCGCCGGGTCGTTGGCCGTGGCGAACTGGGCGATGCGCAGCTCGACGTTGTTGTGCGCCAGCCCGGTGGTGATGGCATGGAACCAGCCGCCGTAGGAGAAGTGGCAGACGGGGATGCCGCGGGCGGTGATCTCGCGCAGCGCCTGGGCGGAAACCTGCACGTTGCCCAGCAGGCACACCTGCGAGACGTCGAGCAGGCGGGTCTTGCAGATCGTCTCGCGCCGGCGGCTTACGGTAAGCTGCTCGCCGCTCTTGCCCACCGACGCGCCCTGCTCCTGCACGTACAGCGGCGTGGCCTCCTGGCGGGCGGGCATCAGGCGGCGGACCTCCCGCTTGCCGTCGCCCTGCTCCTGCCCGCGCAGCAGGCAGGTTTCGTCGGGCAGGCAGATGCCCACCAGCGAACAGCGGGGGCACTTGGGGCTGTCGATCAGCGGCGAGGGCATGGCGCCGGCGGCCGCCATGTGGCGCATCGCGCGCACCAGGTCGCGCGTGCGTTCGACCAGCGGCTCGTCGAAGGCAATCGACACGCGCCTCTTCGACCCGATAAAGTAAATAATGCCGCCCTCGCACTGGTAGCCGTTTTCACGAAGGATGAGCCCCTGCGCGCAAAGCTGCACGCGTTCGGGCTCCCAGGCGCCTTCGGGCAGGTCGGGCGCCTTGCCGCGCTTGTAGTCGACCGGCACGGCCTCGGCCGAGCGGAGGTCGAGCACGTCGATCTTGGCGATCAGCCCTTCCTCGGGCGCCGACAGCATGACCGAGCGCCCGTGCAGGGGTTCGAACTCGGCGGCCTGGCCGTCGCCGTCGGCCGGTTTGCTTTCGCGCTCGTCGGAAGCGGGCAGCGGCGCGGCCGACTCCTGGTCGACCCGCCGATGCCCGAAACGCCCTTCGAGCGTTTCCAGGTTGTCCGCAAACTCGCCCTGCACCCATTCCAGGTACGCAAGCCTGGGACAGTAGGCGAATTCGTTGAGCATCCGAGCCGGGATCAGTTCAGGTACGTCCGTGAGCCGCGGGGTTTCCTCGATGGTGGTACTCATAATAGACCTCGCAAAGCTAAAGGAACGTGGTGGAAGCTGGAAGCCGGGAGTTGGGAGTTGGGAGTTGGGAGTTGGGAGTTGGCGCTGCCGGCGCAGGGCCGCCCGCGGGGCTTGGGCCGGCAAGCCCCGCGGGCTACGGAAACCGAATTGTCAAAGAACGCGACAGCCGTTGGAGTTCACGCTTCAGCGTGCCCGTTGGAGTTCACGCTTTAGCGTGCCCGTTGGAGTTCACGCTTCAGCGTGCCCGTTGGTGTTCACGCTTTAGCGTGCCCGTTGGTGTTCACGCTTCAGCGTGCCCGTTGGAGTTCACGCTTTAGCGTGCCCGTTGGAGTTCACGCTTCAGCGTGCCCGTTGGAGTTCACGCTTCAGCGTGCCCGTTGGTGTTCACGCTTCAGCGTGCCCGTTGGAGTTCACGCTTTAGCGTGCCCGTTGGAGTTCACGCTTTAGCGTGCCCGTTGGAGTTCACGCTTCAGCGTGCCCGTTGGAGTTCACGCTTTAGCGTGCCAAGCATGCGCGCCGTCCCGCACGCTAAAGCGTGAACTCCAACCTTCGCACGGCTACCCGACCGGCGGCCGTGTCGCGCTCTTGTGCGTCCCGCACGCTAAAGCGTGAACTCCAACCTTCGCACGGCTACCCGACCGGCGGCCGTGTCGCGCTCTTGTGCGTCCCGCACGCTGAAGCGTGAACTCCAACCTGCCGCACATTTCACGGCAGCAAGGCCTCGCCGCGCAGGGCGGCGGTCAGCGCGTACCGTCGCGCGTTGTCGGCGTGCAGTTTGCCGGCCACCGCCTGCACGTAGTCGGGCCCCTTTTCCGGGCCGAGCGCCTCGCGCAGCTCGGCCAACTCCCGCGCCGCTTGCTTGTAACTGTTGCCCGACCGCTCGGCCACCAGCCGGTGGACCGAGGCGACGACCTTCTCCGGGTTCTTGGCGATGTCGTCGAGGACGGAATCGACGTCTTCCCAGTAATTGTCGTAGGTATCGGCATCGGCTTCCGGGTAGATTTCGAGGATACCGCCCTTGCCCTTCCTTATCGGCGTGCCACGCGAGTCCAAACTCGACCTGAAACGCCTTGAACGTCTCCTGGTCGCACGGCAGTCCGGCGGGCAACCGGAACATCAGCCTGCGGATGCCGAAGTTGGCGAAGTGCAGATGCACGTCGTACCCGTTGCGCAACATCCCCTTCACGTCGCCGCGGAAATCGCCGAAGTGGTATTCGTTCGTAAACTCCCACCGCGTGACGTGCGCCCTGGTCGACTGCCGCTCCATCAGCGCAAGCTGCTCATCGCCGAGCGGCCCGTCAAGCGCCCGAAAGTGGATGAATTGACATTCGCTCATGGGGTTCTCCGTGTGCGCCGGGTTGTAGCTGGCCAATCATGAGCCCACCGGGGCAAGCCCGGATGGTGACGTAGGGGTTGCGGGTGCCGGGCGTAGCTGACGAATCATGGTTCCACCGGGACAAGCCCGGATGGTGACGTGGGGGTTGCGGGTGGCGGGTTGTAGCTGACCAATCATTGCTCCACCGGGGCAAGCCCGGATGGTGACGTGGTGGTTGTGTGCGCCGGGTTGTAGCTGACCAATCATGGTTCCACCGGGGCAAGCCCGGATGGGGACGTGGGGGTTGCGGGCGCCGGGTTGTAGCTGACCAATCACTGCTCCACCGGGGCAAGCCCGGATGGTGACGTGGGGGTTGTGGGCGCCGGGTTGTAGCTGACCAATCATTGCTCCAACGGGGCAAGCCCGGATGGTGACGTGGTGGTTGCGGGCGCCGGGTTGTAGCTGACCAATCATTGCTCCACCGGGGCAAGCCCGGATAGTGATGTGGTGTTGCGGGTTATGTTCGATCGTGCCAGGGTTGCCTCGTCACTCGTCCAGGGCGGCGAACAGGCCGAGGCCGTAATGGGACGCATATCCAAGTGCGATTGGGCCGGGCACTGGTTTTGTAAACTGTAATCGCAGGCCGTAGCCGACGTCGATTGGCGGAGGGGGGCCGCCTCGGCGGCGAGAGCGTATGTAGTGCCGCAAGCGAAGCGATTCTGGATTGCGTGGCAAGAGGTCAAGCTGTTCGACCGGCGGGAGATTGCGGGACGCAAGTTCCGCGTTGATCTGTCCCCGCAACGTGTTGGCGCCGCGCCGTTTGAGGAAACGTGGCGGCACGAATGGCGTGACGCTTGTCCATACGCGAGCGCCTTGACGCGGCCCGAGCAGTCGCTCGATTCGCCGACCAAGCGGGGCAGGCAACGCGCGGAAAGTCTCCATGTCGCCCAGGCCGGCCAGTGCAAGCTGCAAATCGTCCGTGCCCTTTTTGGTCCACATGGACCGCACGTTACGAACTGCTTTCTGTGCCGCTTGCCCAAGGCCCATGGGCGCATACACGATGAAATGATCGATCTTCCCGTCGGCATCGAGGTCGACCGGCCAAATGTGCGCATGACGGTGGCATTCCTGGAGTGGATCACCTCGCGGATCGCGGCCCGTCAGTTCAGGGCATTGGACTCGCCGGCCATTCGCCGCCCGGGCGACAATCGCACGGTGGAGTTTCTCGGCTTCGAGCAGTGTCCACTTGCAGGGCGGTAACGCAGAACGGTTCCCGCTGGGCGTTGTGAGGGCCAACAGCATCGCCTCGACGGGTTTGGTTGCTCGTGGCCTCGGCCGCTGGGGTGGACTGACTTGCAGCGAATGGCTTCGGCGCCAATAGACGACACGTTGCGAACCCGGCGGCTGCGACCAGCGATGCGCCTTCCACCAAGCGGTGTCCCTTGTCAGACAATCGAGCAGCGTAGCTGGATATGGAGCGACCGCCTTCGCCCGGTCCCTAAGCAGTTTGGCCGGAGGCTTCTTTTTGCCCTCTGGGAGTGGGTAGTCGGCCAGAAGTCGGTCGGTCGTCTGAGTCCGCCAGACGTCGTACTTTGCAGGCGGAACCGCCGCCATGACGGACACTTGCTCCCATTCCGGCCCGAGTTGCATGCCGTCGCGGTGGGGAATGGCGTCGAAGGTGTTGGGTGGAGTGGCTCCTTCGGGCACAAGCTCCCCCGCGACCCAGCTTTCACTGCGGCCAAGATAGCCGAGGCACTCCGCCAGTTGGCGCAGTTGTTGGGTTTCGGCGTCCGTGAGGTTACAGTCCCAACGGACCGCCAGCGACTGATCGCCCACGTCGGCCCAGGTGTCGAACACGAGCGTAGTCTTCTCGCGCCCCTTGTCCAGGACCCCAATGGGCATGTAGTGGCGGCTGTGCGCGGCGCTGGCTGCCGGAAGGCGGTACGAGGGCAGCGTCGCGGCCAGGTTGTCGATAAGACTCACGGCACACGGCGGTATGTCGTTCCAGCGTTGTGTCGCGAATCCGCAGGCGACCAGGGCTCGCAGCAGCCGCCACGGACTGGGCGGCCATTCGATCTGGCCTTCGTTGACATGATGAC
>PWXP01000024.1 GCA_003561895.1 Planctomycetaceae bacterium
CGTCCCGGTGCTCGGCCGCGGCAGGAAATTAGCCGCAACGCGCTAGCGTCCGGTTCTTGTTTCAAGCCAAGCGAACCGGGGCTAGCGCCTTGCGGCTGATTTCCGACCCGTGAACGCTTACCAAAAACAAATCGAGCGGGCCGCGTCCTCAAGGCCCTAGCGCCGGCAACGGGCAGGCGCACCAAATCACCCGTGCGAGGTGACCGTAGGGCCGCGGCGTTTGTGGCAGTGCCAACCAACATGGAGCAGTTCGGCGCCGTCGGCGCGTAACAGCCGGTCGCGGCCGGAGCGACGGCGGCGGGCGCCGACGAGCACTTCGCCGGCGAAGAGGTACACGGCCAGGAAGGCAACGAAGAGGATCGCGTGGAACAGGGCCGAAGGCATAACGCAGCCTGCCAGTAGTAGGGGCATGGGTCGGCGTATTCCGCTGCGCCGGCCCTTGCCGTTTTCATCGGTTGGGGATTGGGGCGGGCTGGAAGGCAAACTTCCGAAGCCCCCCATGCTGCGCCGACCACGTAGCTTGCCTAGCCATTCACCCTGGGTGCAAGAACCGGCAATTCTGGCCCATACCCGGCCTTGCAATTGTGTATGTTTTGTGCTAGTGTACAAATGTTCACAACTTCCCGTCCTGGAAAAGGAGTGCCCCCATGGCCAACTGTCAGCTCTCGCCCGCAAAGCCAGCCCGTCGCAACGCCGTGCCGTCGCGCCGCGGTCCGGCCCCGGAAGACCCTGCCGCCCGGCGCCGGCGCAGCATCCCGTTTCGCATGCTGGCCGACGCGTTCGCCACCGTCGACGAGGAACTCGAGGCCGAACCCGACTGGGCCGATTTCGCCCGGTGGAGCCCGTCCCGCTAGGAACCGAAGGAAACCGACCATGCTTGCGCCGGAAGTCGTCGAAAAGATCTGCACGTTGCTGGCCGGCGGCCGGGTGTCGCAACGCGGCATTGCACGGTCGCTTCGGGTAAGCCGGGGAACGGTGGCCGCCATTGCCCAGGGCCGAAGACCCGACTACACCGCACGGTGCGGCCGGCGTCCGGCGGGCCTCGACGCGCCGGCCGGGCCCCTCGAACGCTGCCCCGGATGCGGCGGCAAGGTGCACATGCCGTGCCTGGCGTGCCGCCTGCGGGCCCTCAGGAAGCTTCGGCGACGCCCGCCCGACGGCCTCCCGTAAAGTATGATTTCTTGTAACCGTTCACAGGGGGACTGTCCCAATTTTCGCGGCACAAAGGGCGTTTTTGCCCAATGATCCACCGTTTCCGCCGCGAAAATGGGACTGTCCCCTTCGCTTCGAGCGGAGAAAACAGCCCGCGCCGCCCCGTGAACGGTTACGAGTTCTTGTAGCTTCCGCGCACCGCACGTTCGAGTCCCGGCGTTCGGCGGCTGGAAAAGCCGCCGAACGCCGAGACTCCAACGGCGTGGCGCGGTGCAATCCGTCCGTCCGCCACAACCCGAACGCGATCCGCTCCACGCCCGGTTTTTTTCCGATGCGCACAGTACGGGCCCTCGTTTTTCTGGGATGTCTATTGGCCCCGGGCGCGTGGTCCACCGCGGCCGAGGCGCCCGTGCCGCGCGGCGAACACCCCCGCCCCGACCTGCGCCGCGACGAGTGGAAGAACCTCAACGGCCCGTGGCGGTTCTGCTTCGATCCCGGCGACCGCGGCCTTCGCCAACGGTGGCCGCAAGGCGGGGGTCCATTCGACCGCCGCATCCCCGTCCCGTTTCCCTGGGAGAGCCGGCTGTCGGGCATTGACGGCGCGTCGGGTGGGCCGATCGGCTGGTATCGTCGCACGGTACGCGTGCCGGAGTCATGGCGCGGCGGGCAGGTGTGGTTGTGCTTCGGCGGGGTGCGGGGCGAAGCCCGCGTTTGGGTAAACGGCCGACCGGTCGGCCGGCAGGAGGGCGGGGCCGGCCCAGTCGCGATGGACATTACCGATTTCGCCCCACCCGGCAGCGAGGCCCGGCTCGACGTCCGCGTTTGCACTGCCGCCGATTCCGGGCCGCCGGCGGTCGGGACTTCCCCCGCCGAGTTCCCCCCCAGCAGCGGCATCTGGCAGACCGTGTGGCTGGAATCGCGTCCGCCGGTGCACGTGGCCGGCTTGCGGGTGGCGCCGGGCCGGGCGGGTGGCCGTTGGGTCGTCGAGGTCGAGGTCGAATTGGCCGGCCCCGGCGGCCCGGCCGAGGTGGCGCTCCGCTCGCCCGACCCAACGGTCGGCGCCCACCAGGCCACCGTGCCCATGGAAGGGGGTGGCGGCGCGTTGCACGCCCTGCTGGAGGTCGCCCGGCCGAAACCATGGTCGCCGGACCGGCCGCACGTGTACGACCTGGAGGTGTCGGTTGCAGACCGGCAGCGACGGCGCGACCGCGTGCGCACGTACTTCGCCCTGCGCACCATCGCCCGCGGCGCGTACGGCAACGCGCAGCACGCGGGCATCCTGCTCAACGGCGAGCCGCTGTACCTGCGCGGGGCGGTCGATCCGTCGCTCAACGCCGAGGGCCTGGTCACGGCGCCGAGCGACGAGTTCCTGCGCCGCGACATCGAATTGGCCCGCCAGTTGGGCCTGAACCTGCTGAAAGTGCGCGGCGAGGCGCCCGAGCCGCGCCGGCAATACTGGGCCGATAAGTTGGGGGTGCTGCTGTGGCGGACCGTCCCCCTCGAGGTGAACGCCTGGCAGTTCGCCATCGACGATTATTGGATCGCCCGCGAGCATATCGGTCGGGTCGTCGCGCGTCCCCGGCCGGCCCGGACGCCGGCCCGCGCCGACGAACGGGCGCGGGGAACCGCACCAATGGTGGGTGGGCCGTTTACCGCCCTACCGCCCGAGGGCGGCGACGTCTCCTGGGCGCTGCGATTCCTCATCACCCAGCTCCGGCGGCATTCGGCCATTCAAGGGCACGTCGTCGGCTCGTTTTACGACGTGCCGGGCCGGCGCGACGGGCTGCTCCGCTTCGACCGTTCCGCCAAGGCGTTCGGCTACGACGCCTTCGTACCCGGCATGACGCTCGCCGACCTCCATCGCTGCGACTTCATCGGGTTCGACGCCCCGCCGATCATCGAAGCCGCGCCCGGCGAGGAATTGACCTTGGCCTTGTTCGCCAGCCATTATTCCTCCAGGCCGGCACCGGCGACGCTTCGCTGGCAAGTGGTGGGGACCGACGATTTCGGGCGGCCCGTCGCCGGCCCATCCCACACGCGCGAGGTTTTGTGGCGGCGCGGCTCGGTCGCCTACCAGGCGCCGCTCCGGGTGCGCGTGCCGGAGGGGTCGCCGCTGGTCGGTGCGCTCACCGCCGAGTTGCTCGACGCCGAAGGAGAGCGCATCGCCGCAAACTACGTCAACCTGATTGCCGACCGGGCCGTGGAGATCGATTTCACGGCCGGGCCGAATTCGCCCGAGCCGCTCCGGCCGTCGGTCGAGGTGCTCGGGCCGCGGCTGGTGGCCGTGCGCATCCCGCCGGGCGAACCGGCCGCGCGCCGCCGCGGCGAGGCCGACTGGGATGGCCACGACGCTGCGGAGGAACTCTCCGTCTTCGGCGGCCGCGAAGTCGAGTACCGCGTGGCGCTGCCCGGGTTCGTTCGCGAGGCCATCCCCGCGCAAATGGTGCTGATGGCCGAGTTGGCCGCCTACACGGTTGCTGACGAGGCCGACTCGCACACCGCGCCGGCGGGAAGCGTGGGCGTCTACCTTTGGGACCACGAACTCTGGCAAGTTCCCCTGCCCAACGACCCGGCCGACTCGCGCGGCGTCCTGTCGCATCATGCGCGGTTCCGCCAGGGCAATTACGGCGAACTGGTGCGCCGGCGGGTCGCCCTGACGCACTTGCCGGCCCTGCGCGAAAAGATGTACACCACCGAATCGTTCCCCCTGGTGTTCCGTGCCGAAGGGCCGCGTTCCGGCGTGCTCGTCTACGGCCACCGCCTGGGCCGCTACATGGTCGACCCGACGCTCATCATCCAGACCGCCAGGCAACTCGAACGCCCGGTCGGCTTCGTCTCGTACGATCCGGTGGCCATCGACCGGCTGCTGGACGGCAATTAGGACGCGCTCGGGAATAACTCGTGCAGGGTTCCGGGATGCAGGAATGGGCTTGTCGTTGGAGTTCACGCTTCAGCGTGCGAACGGCAGTGCGAACGGCAGGGGGGGGATTGCACCGTCGAGAAATCGGGTTATACTCCTGGACGGCCTGCACACACCCGCGCTTGCGGCGCGCCGCGGGCCAAAGCTGCGCTGCGCGCAAAGGCCGGGGAAACCTGTCTGTAGAAGGACTGCTATGTAACCGGGATTCCGCAGGATGGGACGACAACGACGCATTCAGTTCAACCCGGTCAAGAACTTCGAGCTGCTTTCCAGCCACTGGCTCGAAAACCGGCTGCGCCTCGAGCCGGAATGGCGCGAGTTCGCCGGCCGGGCGCGCGAAACGCTCGACCAATTGGCGCAGCTTTGGAGCATTCAGCGAACGCGGGTCGAACAGTACGGCAACGAAGCCGCCCTCGAGCACGCGTTCATCCAGCCGGTCTTGGAAACGCTGGGCTGGAAGCCGTTCTATCAAGCGTTCCTTCAAGGCCGCAAACCCGATTATGCGCTGTTCCTCGACGACGCCGCGCTCGACCGTGCGCTGGCCGCAGGCCGCAACGCGCCGGAGTTCTGGGAC
Organism: Planctomycetaceae bacterium; assembly: GCA_003561895.1. Taxonomy (GTDB): domain Bacteria; phylum Planctomycetota; class Planctomycetia; order Pirellulales; family Thermoguttaceae; genus PWXP01. Next base: position 4,647 of record PWXP01000024.1, read on the forward strand.
CATCCCACCGTCGTGGCCGACGCGAAGGCCTGGCACGTGCGGCTCGACCGGCCGACCATCGTCGAGAACCGGCGGGAGTACCCGCCCCAGCAAATGGAACGGTACCTCGACCGGAGCCATTTGGACTACGGCATCCTGACCAACGGCCGGCTCTGGCGGCTCATTCCACGCCAATACACCCGGCAGCAGCGCCGCTTCCAGACCTACCTGGAATGCGACCTGACCGCCCTGCTCGACGCCTGGGGCACGCAGGACTTCCTGATCGACAACTTCATGGAGTTCTTCCTGTTCTTCAGTCCCGTGGCGTTCGAAGAGCGGGACGGGCGCAGGCCGCTCATCGCCCGGGCGGTCGAAGGCAGTTCCGAGTATCGCCTGGGCGTCGGCGAAAGCCTCAAGCAGCGCGCGTTCAAGGCGCTGGAGCTTTGTATCGAAGGGTTCCTCACCTTCGAGCCGAACGGGCTCAACCCGAGCGAACATCTCGACCTCTGCCGCGCGCAGAGCTTCGTGCTGCTGTACCGGCTGCTGTTCATCATGTTCGCCGAGGACCGGC
>PWXP01000393.1 GCA_003561895.1 Planctomycetaceae bacterium
GATCGACCCGGGCGACGAGGTCGTTCTGCCCGATCCGTGCTTCGGAATGTACAACGCGCTGGCGGCCATGATGGGCGGGCGGGTGGTGCCGGTCGATACGTACCCCGACTTCCACCTCGACGCCGAGCGGGTAGCCGCGGCGATCACCCCCCGCACGAAGCTGATCGTGGTGAACAGCCCGAACAACCCCACCGGCGCCGTGGCCGCGCCCGAGGAGCTTCGGGCGATTGCCGAACTGGCGGCCCAGCGGAACGTGGCCCTGCTGAGCGACGAGATTTACCACGACTTCTGTTACAACGAGCCGTTTACGTCGCCGGCCGAGTTCAACCCGCAAACGATTGTGGTCGATGGGTTCAGCAAGAGCCACGGCATGCCCGGCTGGCGGCTGGGGTTCGCCCACGGCCCGGCGGCGATCATCGGCGAGATGATCAAGCTGCAGCAGTACAGCTTCGTGTGCGCCCCGCAGCCGGCGCAGTGGGGCGGGGCCCAGGCGCTGGAGGTCGACATCAGCGGGCACATCGACGCGTACCGGCGCAAGCGCGACCTGACGGTCGACGCCCTGCGCGAGCATTACGAACTGGTTCGCCCGCACGGCGCCTTCTACATCTTTCCCAAAGCTCCGTGGGGCAGCGGCGCGGAATTCTGCACGCGGGCGCTTCAGGAGCACAAGCTGCTGGCAGTGCCGGGCGGGAACTTCAGCCGGCACGACACGCACTTCCGCATCTCGTACGCGGCCCCCGATGCCGCGCTGCGGCGCGGCATCGGGGCGCTTCAAGCCATGGCGTCGCGCTCCTAAAACGGGGCGGTCACGCCGGGCAGCGGGAACGGGTAGAAGCCGTCCTCGCCGGGCAGGCTGCGCGGCTTGGCGTCCCAGGCGAGGCGCTCGGGGCCCTCATCCGGGCCGCGCTCCACCGCGTCGCTCCAGCGGACCACCTGGCCGGAGTACGAGGCCATCCGCCCCAGCACGCCGGTCATGCTGGCCACCGCGCCGTGCCAGCCGTCGTTCAGCGGCTCGCCGTCGCGGATCGCCTTGAGCAGATGAACGTGCTCCTGGATGTACGGGTTGCCGCTTTCCAGTTGCGGCCCGCCCCCGACCGAAACGCCGCGGGTGCCCTCCGTGCCGTGGACGAACTCGCTCACCTGGTTCCAGGTGCCCGGCTGGTGCCGCGACTGGCTGAACATCTTCGTGCCGTCGGCGTAGGTGAACTCGATGAAGTGGTGGTCGAAGATGTCGCCGTAGTTGCCGCGTCGAACGCGCCCGCCCATGCCGTTGGCCTCGACGGGGTGGGCCTCGCGGGGGTCGCCGTCGGTGGCCATGACCCAGTTGGCGATGTCGAGGTTATGCACGTGCTGCTCGACGATGTTGTCCGCCCACTCCTTCTGCAGCCGGCCGAGGGAGCCGCGGGCGCGGTTCTCGAAGGCGTCGGCCATGGCGATCAGCTTGATCGGCTGGTTGGTGTCAGCTATGGGCTGCTTGCGCTGGCGTCAAAGGGGGCACAAAGAAAGTTCACGACCGTCCCCCGCCGCTGTCGGACCGGTCGGACGGCGCCGCTTCAGTCTTCAGGGCCGCCTCCAGCCGCCATTCTAGCGGGCGACGGTACGGACTGGCAAGAAGCCGGGTCGGCCCTGATGGACGGCCCGAGCGGCGAGGGGTACCATGGCCATATTCACGCCATCATTGTCGGCGTCCACAATTGGCACGGGAATCAGTCCGCGTTATCCCGCAAATCGACACATAGGAAACACCCATGCCCATCAGCCGCATATTCCGCGATTTCCGGCGGCCGGGCCTGCCGACCGCCGTCGACTACCTGACCGAGGAGTTCGCCACGCCCGGCGCGCTCGACCTGGCGGGCGTCGTGGTGGCGGTGCCTACCAGCCGCGCGGCGCGCCGCCTGCTGGAACTGCTGGTAGCGCGGGCGGAGGCCGAGGGGGTTCCGCTGTGCCCGCCGGAAATCGTCACCGTCGGCGCGCTGCCCGAATTACTCTACGAGGCCCGGCGCCCCTTCGCCGACGACCTGACCCAGCAGCTTGCGTGGATCGACGCGCTGCGCTCCGGCGAGGCGGCCGTGGAACGCCTGGTGCCCGCGCTGCCGGCCGACGACGACTTCCCCGCCTGGCTTGCCTTGGGGGCCATGCTTTCGGGCTTGCACCGCCAACTGGCCAGCGAGAATGCTGACTTCACCGACGTCGTCAAAGCGGGACCGGACCTCGACGGCTTTCGCGAAGCGCCCCGGTGGGAAGCGCTGGCGCAGGTGCAGCAGCGCTACCTCCGCATCCTCGATTCCCTGGAACTCTGGGACCGTCAAACGGCCCGGCGCGTGGCCATCGAACGCCGCGAGTGCGCCACCGAGCGGCCTATCATCCTGGTGGGCACCGCCGACCTCAACCGGCAACAGCGGCTCATGCTCGACCAGGTGGCCGAGCACGTGACCGCGCTGGTGTTCGCGCCCGAGGCCCTGGCCGACCGGTTCGATGAGCACGGATGCCTGAAGCCCGAGGCGTGGCTCGAAGCGCCCATCGAGTTGGACGACCGGCAGATTCTCCAGGCCGACAACCCGGCCGGGCAGGCCGGCGCGGTGGGCCGGTGGCTGGCCGGGTTGGGCGGGCGGTACTCGGCCGATCAGATCACCATCGGCGTCCCCGACCGGGTGGCCGAAGAGTTGGTCCCGCAACTTCAGCAATTGCTCACCGCCTGCGGCGTTCCCGCCCGGTACGGCGTGGGCAAGCCGGTCGCGCAGTCGTCGCCCTGCCGGCTGCTGGCCGCCGTGGCGGAATACCTCACGCACGGCTCATTCGCCGCGTTTGCCGCGCTGGTGCGGCACCCGGCCCTGGCCGGCTGGCTGCGCGGGGACCGGTCCGTTTTTCGGCCAACCGGCGTTCGTTCCTCGAAGGAGCCGCAAGCCGAAAATGCGGAGCTGTCCCCTTCCGATGGTCAGCAGGGCATCCGGGGCGACTGGCTGAGCCGGCTCGATGCCTACCAGGGCGAGCACCTGCCCGCCCGGCTCGAAGGCCCATGGCCGGACACCGATCCGGCCGCGGCCCGCGTGGCCGAACTGCACGGGGCGGTGGAGCGGCTACTGCGCCCGCTGGCCGGCAAGCGCACGCTCGACGCCTGGGGGCAGCCCGTCGTGGAACTGCTGGCCGCCGTGTTCGGCCACCGGCCGATCGACCGCCGGCGCGAGCCCGACCGCAGCGTGCTGCGGACATGCGAGATGATCCGCGACGCGGCCCGGCAGAACGCCGGCATTCCCCGCCGCCTGGCCGATTCGGTGGCCGGCCCAATGGCCGCGCCCGAGGCGCTGCGGACGATCCTCAGCCAGGTGGAGGCCGGGCGCCTGAGCGCCGCGCCCGAACGCGGCGCCGTCGAAATGCTCGGCTGGCTCGACCTGCCGCTGGACGACGCGCCGGCGCTGATCGTCACCGGGTTCAACGAAGGGGCCGTGCCCGACGCGGTCAACGCCGACCTGTTCCTGCCGAACCAGTTGTGCCGGGCGCTGGGCATCATGGACAACGACCGCCGCTACGCCCGCGACGCCTACGCCCTGAGCGTGCTGGCCGCCTCGCGCGAGCGGCTTGCGCTGGTGGTGGGCCGGCGCAGCGCCGCGGGCGATCCGTTGGCCCCCAGCCGGCTTCTGTTCGCCTGCGACGACGAGCCGGCCGCGCGCCGGGCGCAGCGGTTTTTCGCCGAATCGGCCCCGGCCGCCGCGCCCACCTTGCACGGCGCGCTGCGAGCCGGCCGGGCGGCCTCGGCAATGCCCGTGCCACCGCCCCGCCCGTTGCCCGAGCCGGTCGCCTCGATGCGCGTGACCGAGTTCCGCGACTACCTGGCCTGCCCCTATCGCTACTATCTTCGCCACCGGCTCCGGCTCGAGCCGCTGGCCGACACGGCGGCGGAACTGGACGGCGGCGGGTTCGGCTCGCTGGCCCACGACGTGCTGCACGAGTTCGCCCGCTCGCCCGCGGTCCATTCGACCGACGCCGGCGAGATCGAGGCCCACCTGGGCGCCGCGCTGGACCGGCTGGCCGCCGCGCGGTTCGGGCCCGGGGCGCTGCCGGCCGTGCGCGTGCAACTGGAGCAGTTGCGTTGGCGGCTGCGAGCGTTCGCCGGCTGGCAGGCCGAGTGGGCCGCGCAGGGCTGGCGCATCGAGCACGCGGAAGTATCGCCGGAGCCGGGCACGGCGGTGCTCGACGTGGACGGCGAGCCCATGGAGCTGCGCGGCCGCATCGACCGGATCGACTTCAACCCGGCCACGGGCGAACGCATCGTGTTCGACTACAAGACCTCGGAAAAGGCGAAGGAACCCGAAAAAACGCACCGCAAGCAGGGCGAGTGGATCGATCTCCAATTGCCGCTGTACCGTCACCTGGTGGCCGGGCTGGGCGTCGGCGGGCCGGTGAGGCTGGCGTACATCGCTTTGCCGAGGGATACCTCGAAGGTCGGCCCCCTGCCGGCCGAGTGGACCGAGGCCGACTTGGCCGAAGCCGACGCCGCGGCGGCCGAGGTCGTCCGCGGCGTGCGGGCGGGGGCGTTCTGGCCGCCCACCACGCCCCCGCCCGCCTTCTCCGAGGAACTGGCCCCCATCTGCCAGGACGGGCAGTACGGGGCCGAGCTGGCCGAAACGGAAGGTGACGCGACATGAACATTCGCGGCGCACCCGTCGGGCTGCCACAAACACCTCACTTTGGCTTGGGCCGCCTTCCGCAATACCCAGCCATGCTCCAAGGCATCCTTGATCGCCGCGCGGATGTGCTTGTTCGCAGGGTCGGCCATTAGGGGCGTTGCTGCCTGAACGCATTATGGATTGTACTGTATAGCCCGGATGATTCAGTGCGCCGTGAACTGCGGCGCCTTTCAGTGGGGGTAAGTCCCACCCGGCAACTGGGTCGCTCCAGCCGGTAGCAGTCGGAGCGGCGAAAAGTATTATCGTCGTAGTGGTTTGTCCAGCTAGACTTTACTAGTTGGGGTATTCGAGTATATGGCGCGTTTTGTATGCACAAGCAGCGCTCTGCTATTGGTAAACACTAGCTGGACAGACCAGTAGGAGCATTCCGATGTCAAAGGACCGTTGAGCGGTTCAGCGAGCGTGCAGGCCGTAACGCGAGTGAACGCTGAGCAGGCCCCGAAAAGGGCAATGCGGGGGCCGATCCGCCTGGATAACGGAGAAGGCTGCCATCGCGAAGTACACGTGC
>PWXP01000506.1 GCA_003561895.1 Planctomycetaceae bacterium
ACCACGAGATGGCACGGTACATCGAGTTGATTTACGAGCGTACGGGCATTCGCATCTCGCCCCAGAAGAAGACGCTGTTGTCGAACCGCGTTCGGCGAAGGCTGAAGGAGACGGGCGCCCGTGGTTTTACCGACTACTACAACCACCTGCGGCGCCTGCGGCCGAACGACCCTGAATGGGACGCCTTCCTGCAGGAAATCACCACGCACGAGACGTTCCTCTTTCGCGACGAGGGGCAGTGGGCGTGGTTCCGCGATGAGTACCTGCCCTCCTGCGCGGCGGCGGCTCGCGGGGGCAGCCGGTCGCGGCAACTGCGGATCTGGTCGGCGGCGTGCAGCACGGGCGACGAGGCCTTTACGGCCGCCTGCTGCATCGCCGACGCCCTGCCCGACGCCCCGCAGTGGCAGGTTCGCATCCTGGGCACCGATATTGGAACGGGGGCCGTCGAGCAGGCCGGGACCGGCGTATTCGGCGAGCGGGCGATGAAGCTCGTGCCGGAGTCGTACCGGAGGCGGTTCTTTCGGAAATTGGCCGGCGCCAACCTGTGGCAGGCCTGCCCCGTGCTGACCCGCATGGTCGCCTTCCGCCAACACAACCTTTTGGACCCGCTGCGCGAGGGCCCGTTCGACGTGGTGTTCCTCAAAAACGTCCTGATTTACTTCGCCCCGGACTCCAAGCGGCGGGTGATGGAACACGTGCGTTCGGCGGTCCGTCCGGGCGGGCTGCTCGTGTCGGGGCCCGCCGAAGGCATCGGCGAGTGTGTCAAGGATTTTACGCGACTGCGCCCGTGGCTGTGCCGCCGGCCGCAATAGGGGAAAAGGACTGTTTTGCTTCCAGAAACAAACTGATTGGCCAAGCGACGGCACAGCGGCGTGTGCCTACTACATTCGTGCGGCTTGCACGCGGAAACGGAAGAGCGGGGAAAAGGAATTGCCATGAGTGACCCGAACCACGACATGCTGGACGACCTGCTGAGCGACTTCCTCGACGAGTCGGACCAGCTACTGACCCAGCTCAACGCGAACCTGCTGCAACTCGACCAGTGGGTGCAGTCGCTCGGCGAGAACCACCAGCAGCCCTGCGACCAGAACCTCCTGAACGAGATGTTCCGCTCGGCCCACAGCCTGAAGGGTCTCTCGGGCATGCTCGGATTGACCGACATCAACCAACTGACGCACAAGCTCGAAAACGTCTTCGACGCCGCGCGCCACGACCGGTTGAGCGTCACCGGCGACGTGACCGAACTGATGTTCATGGGACTTGATCAACTGACCGCCATGATCGGTCTGTTGAAAGAGCCCGGCGCCGAACCGGTCGACTGCGACGCCGTTCTGGACAGCATCCGCCGGGTGCTGCAGGCCGCGGGTGTAGAGCGGGAGCAGACCACCCAGGCCGAGGCCGAGCAGGCGCTGACGGCGCCGGCCGGTGACGAAGTCGAGCGGCCGACGGAAGGGGCCGGCGCCCCGCCCGCGCCCGAACAACCGGCCGCGGGCCCGGCGCCAGTGCAGACGGTTCCCGCTGCGGCGCAGCCCGGCAACCCGCTCGAAGGCATCGACGACGAGGACGACATCCCCGCCAACTACCTGGCCATGTTCGTCGGCGAAACCGACGGATCGTTGGACGCCTTCAGCAGCGAACTGCTGGCCCTGGAGGACGGGGGCGGCGGCGACCTGAAACGCCTGCTGGGCATCGCCCACAAGATCAAGGGATCGGCCGCCTCCGTCGGTCTGCACCGGGCGGCCAAAGCGGCCCACCTGATCGAGGACCTGCTCGAGGACGCCGTGGCAACGGGCAGTACGCTGCCGGACGCCACCGTCGACGTGTTGCTGACGTGTACGGACGGATTGCGCCGGTACACGGCCGACCTGAAGGGCGGCAAAAGGGGTTTTGACGCTTTGGCAGCGCTGGCCCGCGAACTCATCGGCGTACAAGCCGGTTTCGCGGCCCGAGGAACCGGCGGTTGCCCCGGGCCGTCGGCTCCGCGGCAGGTTCGCCCCTCAGAGGAAACCTTCGCCGGCCTTGCCACCTACGCCGGCCAGGTTACTTTCGAGCCCGACTTGCCCATGGCCGGCCTCAAGGCGGAACTGATTTACGAGAAGCTGGCCCGGCTGGGCAAGGTACACGATTGCCTGCCCGCGCCCGAGCAGTTCGACGCCGTCGATGAGTCGCGCCGTTTCCGTTTTCGGATTACGACCGACGAGTCGGCCGAAGCGGTGGCCGCCCAGTTGCGCCTTGGGGGCGTGCTCCGGGCGACCGTGGAGCCGTTGGATGGGAAATCGGCGAGTGATGGCTCTGAAGAAACCGGCCCCGCCCCGACGATAGCAGAAGCCTCGGCAGCCGCGAGTTCCAACGGCGAGAATGGCGCGGCGGCTGCGGCGTGCGCGGCGGAACCGCCGGCCGCTTCTCCACACCCCCCGGCACCCGAACCGAAACCCTCGCCGGGCAAAGCCAACCGGCGCGCCGCGCCCGCCGGCCAACGGCCCGCCGAAACCCTGCGGGTGGACACCGACCGGCTCGATCAACTGATGGACCTGGCCGGCCAACTGGTGATCAATCGCGCCCGGTTCTCGCAGATCGGCGCACGGTTGAAAGGCGCGGCCGACTGCAACCACGCCGCGCGTGCGCTGGACAAGCTGACCGGTGAACTCGACAAACTGGCCGGCGGCGGGACGCTGCGCGTCGACGGCCGACACCTTACTGCCGAGCTGGAGTCGGTTCGCGACCAGGCCCGGCGGATCCGCGCCGATATGGAATGGATCCACCGCGAGGTCCAAACGCTTGCTGAGACGCGCGACTCGGTGCGCGAGCTGTTCGAGGCGATCCACCAGCTCGACCGCGTCAGCGACGGCATCCAGAAGAGCGTCATGGACATCCGCATGGTTCCCATCGGCCCGCTGTTCAGCCGGTTCCAGCGGGTGGTGCGCGACATTTCGCGGGCCGGCGGGAAGCAGATCAAGCTGGCGATTGCAGGCGAGAAGACCGAGTTGGACAAGCGGATGATCGACGAGTTGGGCGACCCGCTGGTCCACCTCGTGCGCAACGCGGCCGATCACGGCATCGAACCGCCCGACGAGCGGGAAGCGGCCGGAAAACCGCGGCAGGGCACCGTCGGCCTCAACGCCTTCCATCGGGGGAACAGCATCGTCATCGAGGTGTGCGACGACGGTAAGGGGCTCGACGCCGAGCGCCTCCTCCGCAAAGCCCTCGACAAGGGGTTGATCACCGAAGCCGACTCCCAACGTCTCACCAACCACCAGATCTACCAGTTGATCTGGAACCCGGGCTTGAGCACCGCCGAGAAGGTGACCGACGTGTCGGGCCGCGGCATGGGCATGGACATTGTCAAAACCAAGATCGACGAGCTGAGCGGCACGGTCGATATTTCCAGTGAGCCGGGCAAGGGCACCACCATCACGATCAAGCTGCCCCTGACCCTGGCCATCCTCCCTTCGCTGATGGTCGACATTGCCGGGGGCGTCTTCGCCATCCCCCTGGAGGCCGTCAAGGAGATCGTCAGCGCCGCTGCGAGCCGGGTCCGCACCGTGCAGGGGCGCCCGATGGCGACGGTGTGGGGCCGGGTGGTACCCATGGTCCGCCTCGGCAGCTTGCTGACCTTTCACACCGGGCCCGATGCGCCGCCGGTCGGCCCGGCGCCCGAAACCACCCTAGTGGTCGTCCACGACGGCGGCCGGGAACTGGCGCTGGCCGTCGACCGCGTGATCGGCGAAGAGGACGTGGTGATCAAGTCCATCGCCGAGAACTACCGGAACATCGCCGGAATTGCGGGCGCCACCATCTTGGGCGACGGCCGCGTGTCGCTCATCCTCGACGTCCCGGCCTTGATCCCGATGCTCTCAAGGCAACCTGAGCATGTAACCTGTTGAAAAAGGTAAGAGATATTCCATGAACAAACAATATGACGGCGGCGACGAAATGCAAAGCGCCCTCGATGAACTGTTTGCCTCGGCCACGCACGAGGCGTCGGCGGCCATGTGCCGCTGGACCAACGGGTTGATTACCGTCACACTCGACCAGGTGCGCGAGATCGCGCTGGAGGAAGTCGGCGAGGAACTCCACGTGGGCGACGAGCTGTTTACGATGGTGGTGCTGACCATCGGCAGCGAAGTGGGCGGAAACCTGATCCTGCTGTTCGACGAATTCAACGGGCGGCAACTGGCGGCCTCGCTGTTGAAACGCGAACCCGGCACCGAACTCGAATGGAGCGAACTGGAACAATCGGCCCTGACCGAAACCGGCAACATTCTCGGCTGTGCCTACATCAACGCGATCACCCGCCTGATCGGGGCCGACCTGATGCCCTCCGCGCCGTATTTCATCCAGGACTACGGCGCGAGCGTCATCGAGCAGGCCGCTATGACCCAGGCGCTCACCAGCGACCGCCTGCTCGTCTGCCAGATCGGCTTCCGCCGCAAAGAGCAGCAGCTCGACTGGCGCATGGTGTTCGTTCCCACCCGGGGAATGCAGGAGGCCATGCATCGGTCTCTCCTCGCCGCGCCGTAAACCGCCGGTTTTGGACTCCGCGGACACCCTCTTTGAACGGTCACGCACCGGGAAGCCTGCAACGAATCAGAACTCGAAGTCGAACAGCACATGAATACACCGCCAACGAACGCTCCGGTTCGAGAGATCCTGGTCGGCATGGGACACATTGCGGCGGGGCAGGCGCCCCAGCGGATGAAGGCGATCCTCGGATCGTGCATCGGCCTGGCCCTGTACAACATGGAACGCAAGAAGGGCGTCATGGGCCACATCGTCCTGCCCGAATCGGCCGGACGCGAGGCCGCCCCCGGCAAGTTCGCCGACACCGCCGTGCCGCGCATGCTGGCGATGCTCAAGGAACATGGCCTGGCGCCTGCCGCCCTGGTGGCCAAACTGGCCGGCGGCGCCAACATGTTCAACGGTTCCGGTCCGTTGCGGATCGGCGATGCGAACGCTACGGCGGTAGCCGATGCCTTGAAACGGGCCGGAATCCGCATTGCCGCGCAAGACCTGGGCGGCACGCGCGGACGCCGCGTCGAATTCGACTGCGCCACCGGCAACCTGACTATCCAATGCGCCGGCGGGCCGGCGCGAACGCTGTGAGGGGAGACGCACCATATGCCCAAAACCCTGCTCGTTGCCGATGACGCCATCATCATCCGGCAGATCATCAAAGATATGGCCGCCA
>PWXP01000270.1 GCA_003561895.1 Planctomycetaceae bacterium
GCACGTGTATGCATTTACATTCACGCTTGCGGAGCGGGTGGATAGCGAAGCCGCGATTGACGAATTCTATGGGCGGACCGGCGACGTGACGATGGTCGACAGCGGCGGCCGCACCGAACTGCAATTCGATCGGGAAGCGTCCTCGTTGGGCGAAGCCCTTCGCACGGCTTGGCGCGACGTGCAAGCCAGCGGCTGGGTCGTCGAGGCGGTTTCGGTCGAGCCGGCATCGGTCGCCCTGGCCACGTCGCAGTGACGCCGCGTGCCCTGAGTCACGCACGGATTCGTCGAAAACACGTATGCACCGCAAATCCGCAGCGGGAGGTGCAGCTTTGGATCGACGTGAATTCCTTGCCGCCGCCGGGAGCCGGGCGGCGCGCCTGGCACGGCCTGGTCATGAAAGCCCGATAAACCCCGCCGCTGCCCCTTGCCTCCCGGCCGATAGTCGGGGTAGAATGCAGCGCGGCAGGATGCCCCTGGCGTAGAAACGCCATAGCCGCTCCTGCGTCGCGGTTTGAGTTCAACTCGGTTCTATCCCGCTCGCTCCCGGCCGGGGTTCGTCCATGGCAGGGGCTTTCGCGGGAACGGGCGGGAGAGAAGTGTTAACGTTCGGCACAAGAGACGGGTTGAACTCACATGGGATTGAACGAATTGCTTGAAGCCGCGGCCGAGAAGATGGCCGGCGATCTCCGCCAGCGTCTCATCTCGCATCCGGGGGAACTTGGTACTGCTCGCGAGGAGATCGTGCGTGACTTTCTCAGGTCGCATTTGCCAAGCCGTTTCGACGTATCTACCGGTTTCGCGTTCGATTCCTCTGGGAAAATCAGCCGGCAACTTGACGTGGTCATTTTCGATGTTTCGGTCTGCCCGCGATTCGAGATTCCAGGTGGCAAATTTCTCTTCCCATGCGAGGCAGTGGCGGCCGTTGGTCAGGTCAAGTCGTCTTTGACCGGTCGCCAACAACTGCGCGACGCTATTGAGAACCTAGCATCTGTCAAATCGCTCGATCGCTCAGCAAATGGTACCGCTTACGATTTGCGATTCAATGAACGGCTAGCGCCCGACGAGAACCACCTGCACCAGATATTCACGTTCATTTTCGTGACCGGTCGAAGTACCGTGACTGGCCGGCGATGGTCTTTCATTCGTGTGTGGAAACACCGCCGCCACACTTGGGCAGATGGACGGAAGGTGCAGAACCACCGCATGCACCGGAGCCGCGATCCGGTCTTTGAAATGGTTGGTGTCATCGGCGCGGCCCGGTGACCCGTAACGTTCTGCAGAGAGAACCACCGCGTGCGCGTGGCCCAGTGAAACCAGCGAGGCAGCAGCCTTTCCGGAGCGACTGCGAACGTCGGAAACTCACCTGACCCGTGGCAACCGGCAAGCTCATCCGGGACCATTGCTACGCTTCCGTTGCGCGCCCAAATCTTGTTGACGATGATGTCGCCTGCCTCCACCCGATTGAGCGTCTTGTACTTCGTTGCCCCACCGTCCATGCTTTCGCGTTCGTAGGCGCCCTGGCCCCACAACCGCACGCCGATCTGCCGATAGATGACGCCCGGCACGGGTTCCACGAGACGTTGAACAGGCCCCGCAACGGCGCCAATCGGAACTTCCGGCCATTCCTTTCCCATCACACCTCCTCCTTGGCCGCATGGAAGCCGATCGGGCGGCGCCCTCGGCGGGGCGGGGGGCTGCATGAGTTCGCGGATCGTGGCCACCAGCGAGCGGATGGCTTGATCGTGGGAGCCGACCTTGCGCTCCAGTTCGGCGAGTTTCCGGGCGAGTTCGCCGTGGGCGGCGATGTGCTCGGCTTGACGAAAGGCCGGACCACGTAAACACTTGCCGAACGGTTGGCCCCTTGGGCCGGAAACCTTTTGCGGTGGGCCGCACTCCCAAAGCGTTGCCGGCGTTGTTGTACGCAACTCGCGCCCGCCACCGGCCGGCTTGCCCGGCCCGGAGCGGTGGTCAGTGAGCTACACGCGCCGCGGCACCCTCCTCGCCACCTGCCGGCTTGCCCGGCGGGAGCGGTGGTCAATAGGCTGCCCGCGGCGGTCGCCTGTAGCTCAGTGACCATCGCTCCCGCGGGACAAGCCCGCAGGTGGCGTGGAGGCACGTTGCCCTGGGGTAGCTCAATGACCATCGCTCCCGCGGGACAAGCCCGCAGGTGGCGTGGAGGCACGTTGCCCGGTGGTAGCTCAATGACGACCCCTCCAGGCCGGGCAAGCCGGCCGGTAGCGGCCGCAACTTTCATTTGCGCCGCCCGATTGGCGCGCCATCGATCTGCGCTGCCGATTGCCGGGTCGGCGCTGCCGCCGCTCAAGTCCCGGTGACCCACGTAACTGGCCGTTCCCGGACGCGGCTGGGCGCCGGGCGACCAACGGCGTACCACTCTTGCTCCTGCTTTTCTTGCACGCATCGCGGCATATCGCCTGGATGTCGATGTTGAACGCCAGCGCAAATGCCTCTCACCGATGGCCCACGTCTTCAAGAACCCGATCGTGCTGGAGTGTGCACACGTCAATGGCAACCGGTTACGCGTTGCTAATGCTGCTCATCGTAATTGTGCGGCCATAACCCCTTACAACCCAAGCAATAGTGGGTCATACGGCGAAGCTCCCATGCGGCAACACGTGCGTTAACATAGAATATGATTGTAGACGCCATGCCGACAGCAATAAACGTCCATTGTTGAATACCACACGCCTGTTGTCGCCCAGCGAACCCAAATAAACAAGCCGCACACTCAAATATCAGAACCAAGCCAATTCCCGTAGCGCATGTGGACGCTGTCCAAGCGCTATCAGCCCTCCGAAACAGCCATTGTTGAATATCGGACGGCAGCACATGTACCCGAAACACTGCCAGAGCGGCGCGCCGATTATCCCAGCGAAATGGGCTAAACCAGTAGGGTTTGTGCTCAGGAATCGCTGTGCAGTCTAAGTGCGTCTCAATTATGGCGCGCTCATCGTCACAGTACGGTATCTCGAATCGAAGGTGATGGCGCCCGACCAAGACTGTCAACGAACCCAGAAAGTAACCGGCCCCCACCACAAACGTGGTCGTGGTGACAATGGCGCCAAATGCACTAGTGCCGTCGCTACTCATGTCGAGCAGCCCCCAAATGAACCTTTCTGCGGTGAGCGAATCAGCCCAAAGAATAAACATGCCCGTGACGATTGGAGGAATGACCAACCGAAGTACTCGCCCAGTATGCATTGTGAACCTTCCAGTTGCATAACGAACTGCGGTTGAGAAGCCATTTGGGCCCTGCGCTTCGGGAAAATGAACGGTTATTGTGGATGCTTCGAGCTTGTCCAGATCTCACTATCGGTGCGATGTAACAAGTGCAGAATGTGGCGATTCGCGTTAGTTGTCTGCGCGCTGCATCGAATGAAAACAAGAGAGAACCTCCCCAGGGTACTGTGCGTATAACACACAAACAAACATCACACCCATCAAGGAGGTCCTCACGATGAAGTATAGTCGCCGCGAAGTTCGCCGTAAAGCCCATGCGGTGCCGGAATTGAGGTTCGAGAACCAAGCGTTGACGTCCTTCTCCGGCTTGGTCATCTTGCAGCAGTTCTTTGGGATGCTTGCGCTGAGGGCGAAGCTGACGGCTTGCTTTGCGCACCAGGCACCCGGCAAAATCTATTCGTGGGCAGCGCTCTACCTGCAACTTGTGCTGCACTTGATTCTGGGGTATCGGGAGCTGCGCGACTGTCGTTTCTACCAGGATGACCCGCTGGTGAAGCGCCTGTTGGGATTGGAACGTCTGCCCGACGTAGCGACGCTCAGTCGCATGCTCAAGGGAGCCGATCCGAAAAGCGTGGAGAAGGTAAGGCAGTTGCTCAAAGACCTGCTGTTCGAACGGCTGGCGAGCCTGGGGTTGGCCCGGATCACCCTGGACTTTGACGGTTCGGTGCTGTCGACCACGCGGCGTGCCGAGGGCACGGCCGTGGGCTTCAACCGGAAGAAGAAAGGGGCCCGCAGCTACTACCCGCTGTTCTGCACGATCGCCCAGACCGGTCAAGTGCTGGACTTGCTGTACCGCTCGGGCAACGTCCACGACTCGCACGGTGCCCGGGACTTCATTTTGGCCTGTATCGAGGCGGTGCGCGAGGCCCTGCCGGGGGGGGTGATCGAAGTGCGCATGGACAGCGCGTTCTTCAGCGACGAGATCATCATGGCGCTCGAGGACGCGCGCATCGAGTTCACCGTCAGCGTCCCCTTCGAGCGGTTCGTAGAACTGAAAAGGAAGGTCGAAGGCCGCCGGCGGTGGCGGCGTCTGGGCTGGCAGACATCGTTTTTCGAGGAGCGCTGGAAGCCGAAGGTGTGGAATCGGCGGTTCCGCTTCCTGTTCGTCCGCACGCGAGCGAAGCGGCAGCAGAAAGGGCCCGTCCAGTTGGACTTGTTCCAGCCCTACGAGTATGGGTATGATTTCAAGGTCGTGGTGACCAACAAGACGATCTCGCCGAAGAAGGTCGTGGCGTTCCACGAGGGGCGGGGATCGCAGGAGGGCATCTTTGGCGAGTTGAAGACCCACTGCCAGATGGGCTACGTGGCCGTGCGGAAGTGGAACGGGAATCAACTCTACCTGTTGGCTGGCGTGCTGGCGCACAACCTCATGCGCGAACTTCAGATGACCATTGCCGCTCCCTCGCGTAGCACGACCGAAAAGCGCACAGCCCTGTGGGTGTTCGAGCATTTGGACACGTTCCGCAAAGGCATTCTCCAACGTGCCGGGCGTCTCACGCGGCCGCAAGGAAAACTCACGTTGACCATCAGTGCAAACCATTGGGTAAAACAACGTCTGCTCGACGTGCTACGGACCCTGCAAAACGCCGTCTGACGGCGGATATGTATGCAACGTTAGGGTAGACTCAACCATTAGTCGCCCCTTCCGGCGCGAAACGTCGCGCCGGGCACGATCCGGTCCCGGCCAGGAAGGGCGTGGAAGCGGCGGAAAAGAAAATTTGGGGCGGGCGCTTGATTATCCGGGAGAGACGGATTATACTCAACCGTTAGTCGATCCTCCCGGCGCGAAAGGTCGCGCCGGGGCAGGGCGAAGCTTCCCACGGGCAGTGGTGCGATGAGACACAATCGGCCTCAACTTGACGGTTGCACCTTCGGCGCGGGCCGGTGCGCGGGCGCACTGACTACCCACCCCCCCCC
>PWXP01000446.1 GCA_003561895.1 Planctomycetaceae bacterium
CGGCCACCATCACGGAAAACCGGCGCCGGTTCCAGTAGGTGGCCACCGTGGTCGCCTTGCCCGCCGTCTCGAACGTGATGGGGATGGCGTCCTCCCAATCGTCGATGTGCCCGTCGATTTCGGGGTTGAAGAACGGCGTGGCGGCCCAGAAGACCACCTGCCGGTGCGTGGTGGTCTCTGCGCGGGCAGTGACGGTCACCTCGACCGGATACCGGTTCGAAGCAAGGTATTCGCCCTGCTCGCTGTCGAAGGTCAGCCGGGTCGTTTCGCCGGGGGCGAGCGACAGGTCGGCGGTCTCGGGCACGGCGGTCCACGCACCGGGCAACTCGACCGACATCGAGCCTGCCAGCGGCTCGTCGCCGGGGTTCTTCACCGCGACGTGGAATATGGGCGAGTGCGCCGGCGGGATGGTGAACGCCTCGACCCAAACCAGGGGCGGCTCGCCGGCCCGGCCGGGCGCCGCGAGGAATAGTGCCGAAATGAGCAGGACGGCCATGGTTGCATGGGTGCGCATGATGGTGCTCCGGTGCTGCGCGTGCGGGTAGCGTTGCGGGATTCAATGCCTCGTTTCAGACCATTTTGCGCGATGCCGCGGGGCGGGTCAAGCCGGGAGGCCGCACCTGAGAGGGGTGTCCTTCGGTGCCGGGAAGCGCCGCTGGCGGATGCCGTAGCAAGGAATCCTGGGCGCTCTGACGCCACTCTGGCGCGAGTTATGCCAGTTTCCGCAGCACGTACGGCAGGATGCCGCCGTGGCGGTAGTAGGCCAACTCGACGGCCGTGTCGATGCAGGCCAGCACGTTGAACTCCCGGACGCTGCCGTCGGGGGCGGTGGCGCGGATCGAGAGTTGTTGGCCCGGCGTAAAGCGGTCGTCCAGATCGGGGATGTCGTAGGTTTCCTCGCCGGTGAGGGCGAGCGACTGCCGGGACTGGCCGTCGTGGAATCGCAAGGGCAGCACGCCCATGCCGATCAGATTGCTGCGGTGGATGCGTTCGTAGCTTTCCGCAATGACGGCCCGTACGCCCAGCAGTTGCGTGCCCTTGGCGGCCCAGTCGCGGCTGCTGCCGGAGCCGTACTCGGCGCCGGCGATGACCAGCAGCGGGACGCCCTCGTCGCGGTAGGCCATGGCGGCGTCGTAGATGCTCATTTCCCGGCCGTCGGGCAGGTGGCGGGTGACGCCGCCTTCGGTGCCCGGCGCAAGCTGGTTGCGGATGCGGATGTTGCCGAACGTGCCGCGGGTCATCACCCGGTCGTTGCCCCGGCGGGAGCCGAAGCTGTTGAAGTCCTTCGGCTCGACGCCGCGTTCCTGCAGATACCAGCCGGCGGGGCTGTCAGGGGCAATCGCCCCGGCCGGCGAAATGTGGTCGGTGGTGACCGAATCGCCCAGCACCGCCAGCACCCGGGCGCCGCGGATGGGCGCAATGGGTGGCGGCGAAGGGGGCAGGTCGAACAGGAACGGCGGCTCCTGGATGTACGTGCTCGCTTCGCTCCAGGGAAACAACTCGCTGCCGGCCGCCTCGATGGCGTTCCACATGGGATTGGCTTCGTACACGGTGGCGTAGCGGCGGCGGAACATTTCGGCGTCGACCGCCTCGGCCGCCACGGCGCGCACTTCCTCGGCCGAGGGCCAAAGGTCGCGCAGGTATACGTCCTGCCCGTCGCTGCCCCGCCCGATCGGTTCGTTGAGCAGGTCGCGGTCGACCGTACCGGCCAGCGCGTAGGCGACCACCAGCGGCGGCGCGGCCAGGTAGTTGGCCTTGACAAGCGCATTGATGCGCCCCTCGAAGTTCCGGTTGCCGCTGAGCACCGAAGCGGCAACGAGCCTGCCCTCGGTGACGGCCCGGGCCACCGGCTCGGGCAGCGGACCGCTGTTGCCGATGCACGTGGTGCAGCCGTAGCCGACCGTGTGGAACCCGATGGCCTCGAGCGGCTTGTCGAGCCCGGTCTTGGCGTAGTAGTCGGTTACCACGAGGCTGCCGGGTGCCAGGCTGGTTTTCACGTGCGGCGGCACGCTCAGCCCCCGCGCGACCGCCTTCTTGGCCAGCAGGCCGGCGGCCAGCATGACGTCGGTGTTGCTGGTGTTCGTACAGCTTGTGATGGCCGCGATGGCCACGGCGCCGTGGCCGATGCGGGTTTCGCCGCCGGCCATCCCGGCCACGGCCGCAGTCTGGCCGAGGTCGCTCTCGGCAAGCTCGAAGCCGCGCTCGGCGTGCGGCGCGGTCAGCGACCGGCGGAACGACGCCTTCATGTCCTTCAGCGGCACGCGGTCGTGCGGGCGTTTCGGGCCGGCCAGGCCCGGTTCGAGGGTGCCCAGGTCGAGCCGGACGTGCGTCGTGTAGCGGGGCAGCGGGGCGACTTCCGTGCGGAAGAGTTGGTTCTCCTTGCAGTACCGCTCGACCCGTTGCACCTGCTCCTCGCCGCGGCCGGTCAGGCGCAGGTAGTCGAGCGTGCGGTCGTCGGTGGGGAAGAAGCCGGCGGTAGCACCGTACTCGGGGGCCATGTTCGAGACGAGGGCCCGATCGGCCACGCCCATGGCGGCCACGGCTTCGCCGAAAAACTCGACGAACTTGCCCACCACGCCTTCGCGGCGGAGTATTTGCGTGACGGCCAGCACGATGTCGGTGGCGGTGGCCCCCGGCGGCAGTTGGCCGGCGAGTTCGAAGCCCACCACTTCCGGCGCGAGCATCCCCAGCGGCTCGCCCAGCATAACGGCTTCGGCCTCGATGCCGCCCACGCCCCAGCCCAGCACGCCGAGGCCGTTGATCATGGGCGTGTGGCTGTCGGTGCCCACGCACGTATCGGGGAAAGCCACCGGGCCGTGCGGGTCGTCGCGCAGCACAACGCCGCGGGCGAGGTATTCGAGGTTCACCTGGTGAATAATCCCCAGCGCGGGCGGGAGCACCGAGAAGTTGGCGAACGACTTCTGCCCCCAGCGCAGGAACTCGTACCGCTCCCGGTTGCGCTGGAACTCGAGTTCGGTGTTGATGGCCAGCGCGTCGGGCGAGCCGTAGCGGTCGACCTGCACGGAATGGTCGATCACCAGGTCGACGGGGATGAGGGGATTGATGCGTTTCGGATCGCCGCCGAGCCGCTTCAAGGCGTCGCGCATGGCGGCCAGGTCGACCACACACGGCACGCCGGTGAAGTCCTGCAGAATGACCCGAGCCGGCTTGAAGGCCACGGCGACGTTCCCCAACCCCTCGGCCTGCCATCCGGCCAGCGCCGTCACGTCGGCCTCGGTCACCTGGAAGCCGTCGCAGTTGCGCAGCGCGGCCTCGAGCAGCACACGGATGGAGTAGGGGAGCTGCTCAATCTTCGCCAGCCCGGCGTCTTCCAGGCGCGCCAGCCGGAACAGGGCCGCGCGGCCGCTGCCGGTTTCGAACATTTCGCGTGCGGAGAAGAGGTCGGTCATGTGGGGTATCTCGTGGGGTATTGTCTGCGGTTGGACGCTTACACGGTGTCCACCGGCTCACAGGTCGGTTCCTTGTTCAGATCGATTCCGCGTCATTCCGGCGGAACGGTGCGAGTCGGCTGCTGGAGGTCGTCGGGCAGGCGCAGGGCGACGGGGCCCGGCCGGCCGGCTACCGCCTCGTGGAATTGCCGCGGCGTGCGCACCATCGTTTTCTCGACGTGGCTGAGCAGCGCGCCGGGGCGCAGGCCCGCCTCCCAGGCCGATGAGTGCTCTTCCACGTCGGTAACGATGACGCCTTCATCAAAGGCGGGCGGGCGCCGTTGGTGCCGCGCCGCGTCGAGCCAAGCCGTCGGGTAATCGACCCGCAGGCCCCGCCACGCCGGGGCCGGCGTGGTGACCACGCGCCGCCCCCGCACCGGGTACTTCGAAAGCACCACGTCTACCCGGCGGCGACGGCCGTTGCGGAGGATGGCCAGTTGCACCTCAGCCTCGACGGGCAGCTTGCCCACCTCCAGGTACAGCCCGTCGGCGTCGTGGATCGGCGTGTCGTTGACGGCGGTGAGGACGTCGCCCTCGCGCAGCCCAAAGTGGTCGGCCGGGGTGCCGGGCACCACCTCGCTGAGGCGGGTGCCCTGGAGCCCGGCGTGCACCTCGCGCGGGGCCAGGTTGGTGGGGCGGACGCCCAGGAAGCCGTACTCCACTTCCCGGCCCTCCTTGAGCGTCACCAGAACGCGGTGGAACGTCGCGTCGACCGGGATGGCGTATCCGGCCGCCCGCTCGTACCCGGCCGCGGCGGCCAGGGCGACACACAGCCCGACCATCTCGCCCTCCCGGTTCAACAGCGGGCCGCCGCTGGTGCCCAGGGTGAGCCGTGCGTCGGTTTGGATCAGGGTGCCGAAATGATGCAGCGTGGTGCGTCCCGACGTGTCGAACTCGCTGGGCGACGGCGGGGCCTTCCGCGCCAGGTTCGACACGATGCCCCAGCTTGCGCTCACTTGGCCGTCGCGGGCAATGGCATAGGGGTTGCCCAGCGCGATGACCAACTGGCCGCGCCGAAGTCGGGTGCCGTCGCCGAAGCGGATGGGGACGAGGCCGTCGGCGTCGATGGCCAGCACGGCCAGGTCGCTGCGCGGATCGGCGCCGTTCACCCGCGCCCGGTATACCTTCCGCTCGTGCGTGGTGACATAGTATTCGCTGTCCTCGCCCAGCACGTGATGCGCCGTGAGGATCAGCCCCCGCGGATCGACGACTACTCCCGTCGCGTACGCGGTGGGGATGAAGTCAGGGTCGGTTGGCTGCGGATCGGGGGCGGGGGCGAGGCGGCGGCCGAAGGGGTCCGGGCGGAACTCCAGCGGGAAGGTCTCGCCGGGCTGAGACACCCGCACCCGGGCGACGGCCACCACCGAACGCTCCGCCCGCTCGATGGCGGCCATCATCGACCGCTCGACGGCCTCGACCATGTCCGAATCGTCCGGCTCCTGCGCAGCGGCGACGCACGCCACAGTGAGCACAGCCGGCATCAACGCGAATTCGAAGCGCATGGCGGTTTCCTGATCGGACGGATAGATCAATTGAACGCCGACAAGGGTACTGGTCCTTGGGCACACACCTTTTTGCCACCGGCCGCGTTAGCTGCTGACCAGCGCTCCGGCGGGGCAAGCCCGCCGGTGGCCCGTGGGGGGCCGCCCGCCGCGTTAGCCGATGACCAGCGCTCCGGCGGGGCAAGCCCGCCGGGGGCGTGGAGGGCCG
>PWXP01000180.1 GCA_003561895.1 Planctomycetaceae bacterium
CCTCCTTCCGGTACTCGCCCACGGGAAAACGCACGCTCGGAAGCCGGTGCCGGGGTATTCCGAACAGCGCGTACGACTGATCCTTCGCCGGATCGCGGCCGCGGCAAAGGGCCCAGTCGCCAGTTTCGTAGCGGACCACCCGGGCATGGTGGCCGGTGGCGACGCATTCGGCCCCGATGTTGTGGGCCGCCTCGAAGAGCTTTCCGAACTTCAGCCACGTGTTGCACACGATGCAGGGGTTGGGCGTGCGGCCGGCCGTGTATTCGTCGGCGAAATAGGCCACGATCCGGTCGAACTCGTGGTGGAAATCCACGGCGTAGAACGGCACGTCGAGCATGGCGGCGGCGCGGCGGGCGTCGGCCGCGTCGGCGGCAGTGCAACATCCCTGCCGGCGGGCGGCGGCAGGGTCGCACGCGGCGGCTTCAGCGAACTCGATGCCGTGCCGCATGAACAGCCCCACCACGTCGTGCCCGGCCCGCTTCAGCAGCCAAGCCGCCACGCTGCTATCAACCCCCCCCGACATGGCTACGGCGATTCTTGCAGGCATCACTCCGGCGGCTGCGCGGCCAGTTCCGCCACCTCTTCGGCCGGCAACGGCCGGTGATAGATGGTGAGGTTGGCAATCCGGCCGGTTACCTGGTACTGCGGGCCGGGGGCGGCGCTGTACTGGCCGACGTGCAGCTCGCCCCGCCATGGAGCGGAGTTCACCGGCCCGGGGCGTTCCGCCACCAGTTTGCCGTCCTGAAACAGCCGCAGCGCCTGCCCGTCGAACGTGCCGGCCACGTGCATCCAGCGGCCGGCCTCGGGGCTGCCGCCGTCGCAATCGACGCCGCCGGCGTGCCACCGCCAGCGGTCGCCCAACCACTGCAAGAACCAGCCCGACTGGTTCCAATGGCCGTAGCCGACCACCACCGGCATGTTCCCCTGCTTCTCGAACCACACCCAGCACGAAACGGTAATCGGTTGGGCCAAGTCGAACAACTCGTGTTGCGGGAACGTGGCCATTCCGCCTTCGCGGAGGTCCAGAACGGTTTCGGTGCCCTTCGCCGCGCCGTGCCGGCGGCCCGCCAGCGGCGAACCCTCGTGCAGCACGCCCGTGGGCGTGGCGTCGAACCGGGCCGTGAACACCGGTTCCCGAACGATCTTCGACACGGCCGTGGCGGCCGGTGACGGTTCGCTTTCCGCGCCCCTCGCACTCACCGCCCGAACGTGGTAGGTGTACGAAACGCCGGGTTCCGCCGTGGCGTCGGCCAAGGTCGAGCCGGGCACCGGCTCATCGGTCAGGCGTTCGACGGGGCCGTCAGGCGCCGCGCGCCGGTACACGTGGTAGCCCTGCACGTCCGCGTCGGGCACGTCCCATCGCAGCCGGACCGAATACGCTGCCGATACCGCCTCCAGGGCGGGGGGAGCGGGTGGCGGCATCGGCGGCGGAACATCGACCCGCACGTAGCGAGGCCGGCTCCGCTCTTCCTGGCGCACCAGCACCAACGCATAGTATTGCGTGCCCTCCGATGCGTCCCGGTCGATCCACGCGGGCCGGGAACTGCGGGCGAGGAAGGTGTCCTCGCCCGGCTCGAAGCCGGCCCGGCCGTCGCGGTGCAATTCGGCCTCCAAGCCGATCGTCCACGCCGACTGCTCCCACGCCAGGTGCACCAGCCCATCCCGGTCCGGTTCGGCCGAAAGCTCCGGCGGCTCCTCGGGCAACGGCGGCGGGATGAACAGCCGGCACGCGCCCGGCACGACCTGGGCGCCCGGCATGTCGATGCGCGGCGCGGCCAGCGCCTCGTGCCGCGCTTCTTGAATGATCCGCAACATATTCTGATAGTGTACCGACTGCGTCGATGCGAAGCTGACGACCGGCTCGCCGGTCAGGTCGGGCGGCACGATCTCCTGGGGCGCGAACGCCCTGATCGGCTGGACCGCGTGGGCGTAGCGGCCGCCCCGCAGCAGGTGAATGCGCTGCCGGCGCGGATCGACCTTCCGGTCGCGGCACAGTGCCAGGCCCAATCCTTCGCCCTCCTTGGCCAGCGGCGCGCGCAGGATGCGGCTGTGCTCCGGCGTGCGGAGGTTGATCCAATCATTCTCGAACAGCGCAAGGCGGTTGCCCTTGCCGTGGCATTGGATGCAGCCGGCCTTCTGCATCTCGGCCGTCAGTTGGGCGACGGTGCTCTGCCAGTGGCGGATGGCGGCCCCGCTGGGCGTGTAGTCCCACGTGCCGTGGTACAGGCCGTTGGTGTCGATCCAGGCCATGATCAGGTCGCGTTCGGTCCGGGTCAGCCCGGTCAAACGCCCCTCGTGCCCGCTGAGGATCACGTCGGCCAGCGGCGCGGCCCCGGAGCCGTGCGAGCGGGGCGGGAATATCTGCGACGACCAGAACGCCGTGCCGTTCATGCAGTCGATGCCGGCGATCCAGTGGGCGGTCAGTTGCGTCTCGCGGCGGCTGACCAGGTTCTCGTAGCTGATGTTGAAATACCGGGTCCAGCCGCCGGAAAGGTCCATGCCGCCGCTGATCCCCTCCTCGCCGCCGTGGCAACGCACGCAGTTTCGGTCCAGTACCGGCTGCACCATGCTCGGGTAGTCGACGTAGCCGCTGCCCCACCGTTCGGGTTGAAGCTGGTCGGGTTCGCGGCCCAGGAGGGCGGGGAAGCCGGCGGAGGCCGCCGTCGTGCTCGCCTTGTGCTCGTGGCATCCGACGCAAGAGCGGGTCGTTCCCGGCGCCGCCTGCACGAAGCTGCGCATGCTTTGCACCAGCCGGCCCTCCGCGTCGAGCGCTTGCAGGTACACGGCCCGGCCCGAAGGAACCTCGAAGTAGGCCGAGCCGTCTTCGTCGACCGGCACCACGCCGAGGAAGTTTTTCGGGCTCCACGCCAGGGCGGCGCTGATGAGAAACACCTGGTTGAACGGGCTGCCGCCCATGCCGGTGGCGCTGACGCGCGACGTTTCCTCCAAGACGCGAAGCTGCTTCACCTCGCCGCGCTCGACGCCGTCGAGCCCCTGGTAAATGTCCTGCACGAGGAACCGGCCGGTTTGCGCCGTCCGGTCGACCGTGGACGCGATGACCTGCGGCCGCGGCCGCGGCTTGATGAGCATGGGCGAATGGAGGCAGATGCCCGGATCGTCCACCAGCAGCGCGCGATTGCCCGACCGGTCGAGCATCTCGATGGCGTTCCGTTTGGCGCCCCGCGGCCGGCCGCTGAAGAGGAAAAGGTCCTCGGAGACGGGCCACGGCTCGCACGAGTTGCCCTGGTCGAACGTCGGATTGTTCGGGTGCTCCAGGTTCGTGATGGCCGCGATGTTGTTCTTGCCCATGTGCGGATCCACCAGCGCAATCGAGCCGCGGGGCGTCGAATTATGCTTGGCGAACGTCCCCACAATCAGGTGCGAGCCGGGTACCGGCCGGGCGTCGAGAATGGCCTCGGGAAACACCATGTTGTTGGCATACAGGGCCGTCTCCTGGGTGCCGTCGGGGTTCACCGTCCACAGCGACTGGATCGTCAGCGCGTTCTTATCGATGTACTCCCAGCGGCCGAACAGGATGCGGCCGTCGGGCAGGACGGCCGGGTCGAACTCGTTGACGTTGTTGACCGAAATCGGATGAACATCCGACCCGTCGGCGTTCATCACGTGCAGGATGGCGACCCCAGTGTCGAAACACGGCACCAAGCCGCCCCGGCGCGTGGAAAGGAACACGATGCGGTCGTCCGGCAGGTAGGCGGGCGCAAGGTCGTGGTGGCCGCTGAAGTCGTTTCGGCCTTGGTACACCGCGCCGTCCCGCCTCGGATGGGTCAGCCGTCGCAGGTTGCCGCCGTCGATGCCGATTTCGTAGATCGACGTATCGCCGTCGGGCTTGCCCTTGAAGCAAAATAGCAGCCGCGTGCCGTCCCACGACAGGTTTGGATGACTGTACATGCCCTCGCCGAGCGTGCCGGGCGTGTTGGGGTCGATCACCGGCCGCATCCGCCACTGAGCCCGCGGAGCAGATGGGTTTTCCACGATATAGATCCCACCACCCGGGCGCCACTGGTTTTCATAGAAGGTGTCGTAGATATGGCCGCCGCTGTACGAATGCCGCTTCACGAACAACAGCGGCGCGTCGAGCGCCTGCCGCATGGCCTGTTCCACCTCGGCGTCGGCGGCTTCCGCGGTGCAGTTCGTGCCGCAGGCTGCCAGGGCCAGCCCGGCAAACAGGGTACAGGTCAGGTAAAACCGCAAGCGATCAATACGATGCATGGCTCTCTCCCAGCGTTGTCGATGTAGGGGTCTGTCCCGGCCGGTTCGCTTCTCGTTCGTCCCACCCCTCTCGGCGCCGGTAATAGCCGGAAGTTGCCGCCGCCGAGGACCTAGCGGAACTCGTCGTACGCCTCGCAAGTCGGGGCAAGTCGGGTATGGTCCGTGGACTCCGAGTTCATTATCCCAAACCGTCCACCGGGCCGCAATCGCCCCGACGACGGGATATAATCAACCCGTATTGGGGGGCAGGGCTATCCGAGCATTCCTGCCAGCGCTTCCAGCGTGCAGGGGCGACCCGGTGACCAGGGCGCCCATGATCGCTCCTCCCTCTGCTTCCCGGGTCTTCTCGAAGGGACGACCCAAGCTCTGGCGCCATGACCGCCCAAGCTTCACAAACTGGTAACCGTTCATTGCGCCAAGAAGCTCGTGAAAGGGGGAAATCTATGAGAAGTTGAGATGGAAACCTTTCATCGGAGCCTTTGCGGGTGAGAGTCCCGTCCGGCAAAGCCTGACCAGCAGCCGGGAGCGAGTCTTGCGTGGTGTCCGGGCAACCGGCACCGCGAACTTTCGCCACGAGGTGCGTCGAGCCTGGCGCAAATGGCTCGACCGCCGCAACCGCAAACGCCAAATGACCTGGGAACAGTTCGCTCGGCTGGAGCAGCGTTATCCGCTTCCCCTGCCGAAAATCTACCACCAGGGAACCACGTGAGAACATAATTTTGAGGAACCGTTTGCTCTAATGCGAGCACGTACGGATCTGTGGGAGCCCTGGGGGAGCAATCCCCCAGGGCCATCCGGTCGGGGGGGCTGTCCCGATTTTCGCGGCACAAAGGGCGTTTTTGCCCAATGATCCACCGTCTCCGCCGCGAAAATGGGACTGTCCGAAAGCGCCGGGATAAACCGGCATGGAGTTGCGAATGAAAGAGTC
>PWXP01000371.1 GCA_003561895.1 Planctomycetaceae bacterium
ACACGCTGAAGCGTGAACTCCAACTGAAGACACGCTGAAGCGTGAACTCCAACGGGTTTGGGCGCCGCGGGGCTGGGTTCAGGTCGGCGGGTGCCCTTCTCGGCCCACTCCGCTACGGGCGAGCGCGGCGTTTCGGGCGATCAGGCCGGCCACATAGCCACCCTTGAACCCTGCGTCGATGTTGACCACGGTAACATTCGAGGCGCAACTGTTGAGCATTCCCAACAGGGCGGCCAGGCCGCCGAAACTGGCGCCGTACCCCACGCTGGTGGGGACAGCCACGACTGGGGAGTCGACATAGCCTCCCACTACGCTGGGCAAGGCGCCTTCCATGCCGGCGACCACGACGATGGCGTCGGCCCCGGCAAGCCGGTCGAGGTGGGCGCGCAGCCGGTGCGGTCCCGCCACGCCCACGTCCTGCACCATGCGCACCTCCGCCCCGGTCCAGAGGAGCGTTTCGCGAGCTTCCTCGGCCACCGGCAGGTCGCTGGTGCCCGCCGTCACGAGCGTCACCTGCCCTCCAACTCGGCGAGGAGCCCCGTGCTCCCGAGGTGGAACACGGAAGGTCCGCGCGATGGGATTGTAGTGTCCGGCGGGAAATGCCGCGACGAGGCGTCCCCCCTGTTCATCGGAAACTCGGGTGGCAAAGACATCGGTTCCGTGCTCGAGCGACTTGTGGAAGATGCGTTCGACGGCCTCGGCGGTTTTCCCCTGCGCGAACACGACTTCCGGGAAGCCGCATCGGCGGTCACGGTCCACATCGACCTGGGCGTCGCCCGTATCGCCGATTCCCACGGGCGCGACTTGGCGCAGAAACGCCTCGGCCGGCAGTTCGCCGTCCAACAGCGCCCTCGCCAATTGGTGAAGTGTGTGATCGTTCATACTTTGCAGTATACCGGCAGACGGCCGATTGGGTAGCGGGCCAGTCATGGAATCGGCCGTGGCAGGCCCGGCGCGGAAAAGGAGGGGGCGCGGGGCGGGCGTGCTGTCGGGTGCGGAGGCTCTGCGGCTTGCTTCTTGGCCGCCGGGATGCTCTAATCACGCGTTTGGGCGAGGGGCGGATCGGAATGCATCGGTAGGATGGACATTCCCGTCCGTCGGGCCAAAGGCCGACAGCGATGTTCATCAGACGGACAGCGATGCACACGCGACGGACAGGAATGTCCATCCTACGGCGTGGGGAGTTCTTTTTCGCCGCTCGCCTTGAGCCACCTTTGGAGCCGCTTCTATGAGCCGATTTGAAACGCGAAGACACAAGCTCCGCCGCGCCGTGAAACGGGCCGGGGCCGACGCGCTGCTGGTGACCGATTTCCGGAACGTCACGTATTTGACCGGTTTTACCGGCGACGATAGCTATCTGTTGCTGCGGCGTGACGGGGAAACCCTGCTGAGCGACGGGCGTTACACCACCCAGTTGGAGGAAGAATGCCCCGGCTTGGACCTCGACATTCGCCGTCCTAGTGTGAAGATGCTCGATGCGACGGCCCGGCTGGCGCGTCGTGCGAAAGTGGGCAAGCTGGCCATCGAAGCCGACTCGATGACCGTGGCCTTTCGCGATAATCTTGGCGAGAAGCTTTCCAAGATGGAGTTGGTCAGCACATCGGGCTTGGTTGGTCAGTTGCGGCTGTGCAAAGACCGCGACGAGGTGCAGCGGATCCGCCAAGCCGTCGCATGCGCCGAAAAGGCGTTTACCGCAGTGTGCGCCGCCTTGACGCCGGACAAGACGGAGAAGGAAGTGGCCGATGAATTGGAGCATACGGTGCGGCGAATTGGCGCCCAGAGCGCCTCATTTCCCCCCATTGTTGCGGTCGGCCCGCGTTCGGCGCTGCCGCATGCCCCCCCCACGGGCCGTCGGATCGGAGAAAACGGCTTTGTCTTGATCGACTGGGGGGCTCGTGACGATTTGTATGTGAGTGACTTGACACGCGTGGTAATCCGCGGCAAGTTATCGGCCAAACTGCGGCGGGTGTATTCCGTGGTGCTCGACGCGCAGAGGCGGGCCATCGAGGCCATTCGCCCGGGGGTGGCCGCCAAAGACGTCGATGCCGTGGCCCGCGGAGTCATCGCCGATGCCGGCTTCGGCCGGCGTTTCAACCACGGGCTGGGGCACGGCATCGGATTGGACGTCCATGAAGGTCCACGCCTGTCGTCGATCGTGGATACCGCGCTGCGGCCGGGCATGGTTGTAACGGTTGAGCCGGGTATATATCTGCCCGGCTGGGGGGGAGGGCGTATTGAAGACGACGTGCTGGTTACCCGCAACGGTTGCGAGGTGCTGACCAGTGTGGCGAAACAACTGAACGAGGTGGTGCTAAGCTAGGAAAGCGGGGCAATCGCCCGCCGTTGGTCGCCGACCGCGTGGAACCATTCAATTTGGGAGATTTAGGCATGGCCGGTTCCTTGCCGAACCAAGACGTATTTGACGTGCGGAAAGTACGCCGTCTGATCGTGCTCATGAAGGAGTACGACCTGAGCGAACTCGAGATTCAACAGGGCGAGACGCGCATCCAGCTTCGCCGGGGCGGGGGGGTGAACGTGCCGGTGGAAACCATCGGGGCGCCGGTCCCTCCCCCTGCGGCGCCGCCGGCCGCGGCGGAAGAAGCGAAAGCCGAGGCCTCCCCGCCGCCCGAGGAGAAGATGACGCTCATCCGCAGCCCGATGGTCGGCACGTTTTACGCGGCCCCCGACCCGGAATCGCCGCCGTACGTGAAGGTGGGCGACCACGTGGGGCCGGAAACGACCGTTTGCACGGTTGAGGCGATGAAGGTCTTCAACCAGATTCCCGCGGAAGTCACCGGCAAGATTGTGGCATTGCTCGTCGACAACGGCGAGACGGTGGAGTTCAACCAGCCGCTGTTCAAGGTCGACGCGCGAGGATAATATTGGCACTTCCGTTTCTAGGTGCAGACTGCTTTGCCCGGGCACGGCACAGCGGCGTGTGCCTACTACATGGTCGCGGCGTGCACCTGGAAACGGAAGAGCCATAATATTTGGCGGCCGCGGCCGGGGCGCCCTGCAAGGTGCGCCGGGCCGCCGCCATGGCCCGTACCCAAAACCGACCACCAACGCGTCATGTTCAAACGTATTCTGATTGCCAACCGGGGGGAAATTGCCCTGCGGATCATCCGCGCGTGCCGCGAGCTGGACGTGGAGACTGTGGCCGTGTTCAGCGAAGCCGACCGGGGGGCGGCCTACCTCGACCTGGCCGACGAGGCGTATTGCATCGGGCCCGCCCGGGCGAACGACAGCTACCTGAAAATCGACCGCGTCATCAGCGCCGCCGAGGTGGGCAACGTTCAGGCGATCCATCCGGGCTACGGGTTCCTGTCGGAGAACGCCCACTTCGCCGACGTATGCCGGAGCTGCCACATCGAGTTCATCGGCCCTTCGTCGGAGTCGATGGCCCTGTTGGGCGACAAGAATGCGGCGCGCCGCCTTGCCCACGAAAACGGCGTACCCACGGTCCCCGGCAGCGAGGGGCTCATCGAAAGTGAGGCCGAGGCGATCAAGCTGGCCCACGAAATCGGTTTTCCCGTGCTCGTGAAGGCCGCCGCGGGTGGTGGCGGCCGGGGGATGCGGGTGGCGGTGAACGACCTGGCGTTGCGGTCGGCCATCCAGCAGGCCCAGAACGAGGCCCAGGCCGCCTTCGGCAACCCGGACATCTACCTGGAAAAGTACATCGAGCATCCCCGGCACGTCGAGGTCCAGGTGATTGCCGACACGCATGGCAACGCCGTCCACCTTTGGGAGCGCGACTGCACCATGCAGCGGCGCCATCAGAAGCTCATCGAGGAGAGTCCGGCGCCGAACCTCGACCAGGAAACGCGCAACGCCATGTGCAACGCGGCGGTGCGGCTCATTCGGTCGGCCAACTACCACAACGCGGCGACCGTTGAGTTCGTCGTCGACCGCCAAGGCAACTACTACTTCATTGAAGTGAACGCTCGCATCCAGGTCGAGCACCCGGTTACCGAGTTCGTCACCGGCCTGGACCTGATCAAAGCCCAGATTCGAGTTGCCTCCGGCGAGCCGCTGCCGGCGGAGTTCGCCCAAGAGCGGATCGAGCAGCGCGGCACGGCCGTCGAATGCCGCATCAATGCGGAAGACCCTGCCAAGAGCTTCCGGCCCAGCCCGGGCGCAATTCGGCGGATGATCGTTCCGGGCGGGTTCGGGGTGCGGTTCGATTCCCACGTCCACGCCGGTTACGTGGTCTCGCCGCACTACGACTCGATGATCGGCAAACTGATTGTGCACCAGCGGACCCGCGAGGAGGCCATCGCCTGCATGAAGCGGGCCTTGGACGAGTTGACCATCGAGGGTATTCAGACCACGAAGCCCATTTTGCGGGAGATTATCGATCACGCCGCCTTTGTCGAGTCGCGGGTCGATACCACGTTTATCGAGCGCACGTGGCTGTAGCGCCGTGGCCGGCAGCGGCGGGGTTCCGCCTGCGGGGAGAGGTGCCCCGGGTGCGGGGCGCGGCCGGCTTTGGTTGCGGGGAAGAACGGGGTAGAATAGGTCGTAGAGACTGGAACCGACACAGGAGAAGTCCATGAGTACCACGCTGTCACGTCCTCCCCAACTGGAATCGAACATCCGCCGAGTTGGCATCCTGTTTGCCGGCGGCCCGGCGCCCGCGGCCAACGCGGTCATCTCGACGGCGGCCTGTTCGTTCCTGCGGAACAATATCGAGGTGATCGGCATATTGTACGGCTACTCGGGGCTGGTGGAGTTCGGGCCGGAATACGCGCTGCGCGAGGGCCGCGACTATCTGCGCATCGATCACATCCTCCTGAAACGCACGCGCAACAAACCCGGCATCATGATCGGCACCGCCCGGACGAACCCGGCCAAGCAGGTTTCCGATCCCGATCACCTGCGCGACCCCGGGCGAACCGCCCAGCTTCGGGCGGTTTACGACGCGCTGCGGTCGATCGGCATCGACGCGCTGATCTCGATCGGCGGCGACGACACCCTGAAGACGGCCAACAAGTTCCGCCTGTTCCAGGACACCCTGCCGGAAGGAAGCCCCAGAATCCCCGTCGTCCACCTGCCCAAGACGATCGACAACGACTACATGGGCATCGACTTCACGTTCGGCTACTTCACGGCGGTCGAGTTCCTGGCCGAGGAAATCCGGAACCTCCTG
>PWXP01000433.1 GCA_003561895.1 Planctomycetaceae bacterium
GCTGTTTTCTCCGCTCGATGCGAAGGGGACAGTCCCATTTTCGCGGCGGAAACGGTGGATCATTGGGCAAAAACGCCCTTTGTGCCGCGAAAATTGGGACAGTCCCCCTGTGAACGGTTACGAATCCAGAATACCAGGGAATACGTCGGAAGCAAAGGCCCCGCGGCGGACGCCAACCCCGGCGCCTCCTTGCCGGCGTATGCGGGACGTGCTACGCTGAAAGACATATTGTCCGTAGCGCCCAAGTTAGCCAGCAAATAGCATTCCGATTCCGCGAAAAAAACCGCGCCGCCCGCGAACGAAAGGACCGCGTCGTGAAAAAGACGTTAACCGTGGCTTTGTTGACCCTCTGGCTGAGCGGCTGCACCTCCGAGCAGCTTCCTTGGCGCGAAGGCGCGCCCTCCCCCGATACCCCCCCGGAAATGCCCGCCGACCCCCTTCCCGAACCTGACGCCCGGGCCCCCGAACCGGAAGACGCCCCGGAGCCGGGCGCCGATTCGGACGATCCGGAAGCGGTGGAGGCCCTGGAGAACGCCGGGGCGGCGTTTCGCCGCGATGGCCATGACCGCGTGATTGAGGTCAATTTCCGCGGCACTTCGGTTGGTGATGACGCACTGGAGCACCTAGCCGGCCTGCCGCGGCTCCGATCCGTCCTGCTGAACGACACCGAAATCACCGATGCCGGCCTCGCCACGCTCGGCACCATCGCCACGCTCGAGAACATCGACCTGCGCGGTTGCTCGGTGTCGAACGAGGGCGTCGGGCACTTGAAAGACCTGGCCCGGCTGCGTGGCCTCCGGCTGGCGGGCTCGGACGGGAGGACCACGGTCGACGACGAGGGACTTGCCGCGCTGGGCGGATTGGGGCAACTGCGGGCGTTGGCCCTCGATGGCCTTTGGGTGGGCGAAGAGGGACTTAGCCACCTGGAGGCCTGCGACAAGCTCGAGGAACTCTACCTCGCCCAAACGGTGGTTGGCGATGAGTCGCTGGCGCTGATTGCGCATCTCCCCCAACTTCGCAGACTCCGAATCTCGCAGACCCAAGTGACCGACGCCGGGCTGGCGCACTTGGCGGGGCTTTCCAATCTGGATAACCTCGACCTCAGCGAGTGCGCCCAGATAACCGACGCCGGATTGGCCCATCTGGCGGAAATCCCCACCCTCGAGTCGCTCAACTTGTGGCGCGTGCCGATCACCGACGAGGGCATGGCCCACCTGGCCGGGCTGACCAACATGACGTGGCTGAACCTCGACAACACGCTCATCACCGACGCCGGCCTGCGGCATCTGCAAGACATGCGCCGGCTCGAATTCCTGCACCTCGGCTCGACCTCGGTCTCCGACGCAGGGCTCCAGCACCTGGAGCCGCTTACGGCGCTGAAGGACCTCAGCGTTACCCGCACCCCCGTCACGGCCGAAGGGGTCGAGCAGCTTCGCGAGAAGCTTCCCGACACCAATATCCAACTGGAGTTCGTCGAACGACAGTAGCGTCCGCCCGCGTACCAGCCATTGGCCGGCCCTCAGGGCCACATGGCGGCGGGAGCATGGCAGCCATTTCCAACGCGGTTGCCCGGGCGGACTCCAACACGCAGTGCGCAAGTACTCGCCGGCCAGATCGAAGCCGTGGACCTCGGCCCGGCCGATGTTACGCCGCTGCAAGACGTCGATCGTCCCGGCCGGGTCGAGGGGTCGGGGATGGTGCCGATCGGGTCGCGGGCGATCAGGGCGTCGAATTCGGTCCAGTAGACGATCGCCCGCCGGCGGAGCCGGGCGAAGTTCGCCTTCAGCCCGACTTCGTAGGTGCGGCTCTTCTCGGGCGACAGATCGGGGTTGGGTCGTCGATGCCTTCATTAGCCCGGATGTAACCGTTCACGGGGGGACTGTCCTAATTTTCACCATGCCGGAACTGAAATGGCCTCCGGTAGTGTCTAAGTGATCCGAGGAAAGTCCGTATTGGCAGATTTCCCGCCTTATGGTAACCTAGGGTTATCGCCGGTCAGGCGGGAGGAAACAAGATTACTTTCCAGATTCCGACGGACCGGCCGGCGAGCGATGCCTGCATTGCAAGCTGAACGCAGGGTCGCCATTGACCTGGAATTGTGATGGGCCGACACGGAAGGAGGCCGAGATGCACGCCGACCAGAAGCAAGAAGTCCGCGTCCATATCCGCTGGATGATCCGACGGGATATGCCCGAAGTCCTCGAAGTCGAAGCACAAAGCTTCGAGTTCCCCTGGCTCGAGGAGGACTTCATCCGCTGCCTGCGGCAGCGCAATTGTATTGGCATGGTAGCCGAGCACGACGGTCGCGTCGTGGGATTCATGATCTACGAACTCCACAAAACGCGCATCCACGTGCTCAACTTCGCGGTGGCTGCTGACTACCACCGTCGCGGGGTGGGCAGCCAGATGGTCGCCAAACTCATTGCCAAGCTTTCTCCGCAGCGGCGGAACCGAATCGCCCTGGAAGTACGCGAGACGAACCTCGCCGCACAACTTTTCTTCCGGGAGAACGGATTCCGCGCCGTCTCCGTACTGCGGAGCTACTACGAGGACACGCCGGAAGACGCCTACCTAATGCAGTACCGGTATCGGGCAAAGCAGCCAAGCATTGCTGCGCCGGTTAACCGCATTACTCGCCTGGCCGGATAGAAACTGCACCAGATAAGGGCGCCGTCCGATTCGCCCGGACCGCCCTCGTGGACTTCACGGCCGGCTTTCTGCGCTGGGCACATTCCCGTGTACGTTGAACGGGTGGGGAAAAGCGATTACAATACCCCCGCCAATTCAAGGCACATGCGAATTGTGTCAGACGATCCTCGAAGAACCCCCAGCCTGGAGGGTTGTAGCGTGGCAGCCGAAAAGCGAATGCTCTTCAACCCCAGCGAGTACCGTGAACTGAACGCCGAGGAGCAGCAGTTGCTCCAGGTGGCCTACCAGAAAGCGCTTGACGCCCTGCGGCGGAATATTACGCCGGACGGGTTCTCGGCCTGTTCGCTGGCCGACAACATCGTCTACGGCACCGACGCCAATTACCGCGCCGTGTGGGCCCGCGACGGCGCGAAGACGATCGTTTGGACGCTCGACCTCGACGACGACGACGTCCGCCGGTGCCAGGCCGCCACCTTGCGCACCCTGCTGCGGCACCAGTCGCCCGGCGGGCAAATACCCGGGTACGTGTGCATCGACACCGAGGAGCCCGCCTATATGGGCGTGGGCGGCATTGCAGCCATCGACGCCGGGCTGTGGATCGTCATCGCCCTGTGGCGGTATTCCCACGAGACGGGCGATTGGTCGGTGCTCGAGGAGTTCCGTCCGCAGCTTCAGCGGGCGATGGATTGGCTGGCCGCGCACGATTCGAACAACTGCGGGATGCTCGAAATCCCCGAGGCCGGCGACTGGACCGACTTGTTCGCCCGTAGCTACCACGTCCTCTACGACGAAGTGCTCTGGTATCGCTGCCTGATCTGCTACGCCAACATCCTGGAGCACTTCGGCGAGGCCGAGCACGCCGACGACTACCGCCGGCGGTCGCGGCACGTGCAGCGGGTCATCCTCCGCAGCTTCTGGCCCTCCACCCAGCCCCGCGAGGCCGAAGGCGGACTGCCCAGCTTCACCGACGTGCAGTTCGGCCTGGGCGATTCCCGCTACCTGGTGGCCCAAATCTCGCCCTTCGCCTTCTCCTGGCGGTGCGACGTGTACGCCAACCTGCTGGCGTTCCTGATGAACCTGATCGACCGCGACCGGGCCATGATGACCTTCCGCTTCATGTGGGGCGTGGGTGTGAACGAGCCCTGGCCGGTACAGAATCTCTACCCGCCCGTCCACGCCGGCGACCCCGAATGGCGCGAGTACTTCGTGGTGAACCTGCTGAATCTGCCCGACCATTATCACAACGGCGGCATTTGGCCGTTCATCGGCGGGCTGTGGGTGCGGTACATTCACAAGCTGGGAATGTGCGACCTAGCCAAGCGAGAACTGGTGAAACTTGCGCAACTTTGCGCTTTAGGCGTATCCCACCCGTGGGAGTTCAACGAATGGCACCACGGTCGCACCGGCCGCCCGATGGGCAAGAGCTTCCAGGCATGGAGCGCCGCCAGCTTCCTCCAAACCTGCCACGACCTGCACGTGGCGCCGAACGTGGAGGAAGATAGCGAGTGAGGCGGTCATGGTTCCCTGGGATGCACAAACGGGCTCGCCGTTAGCGGGGAAAATGAAGTCGGGCCGTCGCCGTGCTCGTTGAGGACGCGCATCGCCCAATTGCGCGGGCGGTACAGTACCCCTTTGACGCCACGACCGATCATTGCTACGCTATACCTCTTTGCCGGGTAGAGTTTTTTCGGAGACATGTATGACCGAGATGACACCCTACGAGCGGGTGATGACGGCGCTGTGCAACGAAGAGCCCGACCGCGTACCCCATTTTGAGTGGATCCTCGATCGGCACGTGCGCGAAGCGATCCTGCCGGGCTGCTCGATGGAGGAGTTTACGCTCCGGATGGGACTCGACGCCGTCCTCACTCAGCCCGACTTCCGACGCGAGGAAATCGCCCCCGGCCGCTACCGGACCGAGTACGGCATCATCCTCGAAAGCACGGAAGAGGAGCACAAGTTCGCGGTCGAGGGGCCTATCAAGACGCTCGACGACCTGAACAACTACGAGCCGCCCGACCCGCTCGCCCCCTGGCGGTTCGAAAGCCTCAAGAAACTGGTGGCCCGGTACAAGGGGAAGCTGGCCATCGGCGTGCACGTGAACGACGTGTTCTCGCTGCCACGCAACCTGATGGGCTTTGAGAACCTGCTGATGGCCCTGGCGGCCGAGCCGGACCTGGTGCGCGGGCTGGTCGACATGTCGGTCGAACTGAACGCCGCGTACGCGCGGGAGTGCGCACGGCTGGGCGCCGATTTCGTCTTCACCGGCGACGACTACGCATCGCGCGAGGC
This sequence comes from Planctomycetaceae bacterium, assembly GCA_003561895.1. Lineage (GTDB taxonomy): Bacteria > Planctomycetota > Planctomycetia > Pirellulales > Thermoguttaceae > PWXP01. The sequence goes on from PWXP01000433.1 coordinate 4,942, forward strand.
GCCGTTGATGTCGCCCAAAACGTTCCGCGAGCTGCTGGCCCCGGGCCTGAAGCGGGTGTTCGCGGCCTTCCGGGAAACCGGGCTTCTGACCGTCAAGCACAGCGACGGCAACCTCACGCCGCTTTTGGACATGATCGTCGACGCCGAGCCCCACTGCCTCGACCCGATCGAGCCGGTCGGCGGCATTACCCTCGCCGGAATGAAAGAGAAGTACGGCAACCGGTTCGCCCTGAAGGGGAACGTCGACTGCGCCCACACCCTTACCTTCGGCACGATGCCGGAGGTGGTCGAGGAGACGAAGCAGGCCATCGCCGCCGGGGCACCCGGCGGGGGGTATATCTGCTCGTCCAGCAACAGCATCCACTCGAAGGTGAAGCCGGAGAACTACCTAGCCATGTGGAACGCCATTCGCACCTACGGGCGATATCCCATCAAACTGGAACCCATGGAGACTAGTGGCGCCGCGCCTGCGTTCGGCTGACTCGGTTCCGCGCCGGAAACCGCCCCCCCCCCTGGAACCCAAGCGGCACAAAACGATCTGCCCAGGTGTAGGATGGACATTCCTGCCCGTCGGCCAAAGAAAACCATTCTTGCCCTACATCGGCCGACGGACAAGGATGCCCATCCTACGGAGCCGCCAAACACCTAAAACGCTTACACCCAAGGAGGATAACGCATGGACTACCTAGTCGGCATCGATCTTGGCTCAACGAACCTCAAGGCAATCGTCTACGACGCCTCCGGCCGCGCGGTGGCCCAGGGCACCCGCCCCACCGAGCGCGTGAACCCCAACCCCGACCACCCCGACTGGGCCATCTGGAAGCCCGAGCAAATATGGCAGGGCGTGGCCGACTCCCTCCACGAGGCCGTCTCACAGCTTGACGACCCCGGCCGGGTACGCGGGGTTGCCGTTACCGGCATGGGCATGGACGGCGTGCCCATGACGGCCGAAGGCGAGTGGCTCTACCCGTTCATCTCGTGGCACTGCCCGCGCACCGTCCCACAACAGAAGTGGTGGCTGGAAAACATCGGGGCCGACCGGCAATTCGCCATCTCCGGCACGCAAGTTTGGGCGTTCAACACGGCCCTGCGACTGCTTTGGATGAAGGAGCACGAGCCGGCCATCCTGGAAAAGACGCACAAGTGGGTGCTCATCGAAGACTTCGTCAATTACATGCTGTGCGGCCGGTTCGCCACCGATTACAGCATGGCCTCCACCACGCTCTTGTTCGACCAGCGGCACCGCACCTGGTCGGACGAATTGCTCGAAGCGTCGGGCATCGACGGCAGCCTCCTTTGCGAACCGTTGCCCTCGGGCACCGTGCTGGGCGAGGTCCACGCGAAGGCCGCGGAAGCCACCGGCCTGCCGGCGGGAACGCCCGTGGTGCTCGGCGGTCACGATTACGCCTGCGGCATGTTGCCGTGCGGGGCGTTCGAGCCGGGCGTGGTGCTCGACGTGACGGGCACGTGGGAGATGGTCGTCGTCGCGCTCGACGAGCCGGTGCTCACGCCCGAGGTGCGCCGCATGGGGCCGTTCATCGATTCGCACGTAGCCCGGGGCAAATGGTGCGCCATGGGCGGCGCCGTGGCGGCCGATATGCTCGAATGGTTCCGCCGCGAGTTCGCCTTCGAGGAGAAGCAGCGGGCCGAGGCGGAAGGGGGCGCCGACTGGAGCTACCTCATGCAGGCCGCCGAGGCCAGCCCGCCCGGCGCGCGCGGCGCCATGTTCCTCCCCCACTTCGCCGGGAGCTGCGTACCGGTCGACAGCCATTCCCTGGGTGCGTTCGCCGGGCTGCGGAACATCGTCGGCAAGGGCGACATGCTCCGGGCAATGATCGAGGGGCTCGACTATCAGTTCCTCCAACTCGTCCGCGCGTACGCCACGGGGCTCGACATCCGGCCCGAAAGGTTCGTGGCCATCGGCGGGGCTATCAACAACCCGTTCTGGATGCAGAACAAGGCCGACGTGGTGGGCAAGCCCATCGAGGTGCCCGAGTTGGACGAGGCCGTGCCGCTGGGCGCCGCCATCCTAGCGGGCATCGGCGCCGGCATCTACCACGACGAGGCCGACGCCTTCGGACAGGTGTACCGCCCAGGCTGCACATACGAACCCAACCCGCAACTCGTCGAAAAGTACGCCGTCTGGTACGACATCTGGGAGCAATTGTATCCGTCGCTCCGCGAGGTGAACGCGGCGTTGCACGGGCAGTAGGGTGTCGGCTGCCCTCCGTTTCTGTGGGTTCGATTTCCCCATCGCGCCGCGGCCGATGCGCGCGGCCGGGGTGTTTTGGAAGACCATAGTCGCTCCTTGTAACCTACGCGCGTTGCACACCCCTACATATTGTACCCGACCTACCGGGCGTACCCTACATGTTGTGCCCAAATGGCGGCGTGCAATAGGCGTAGGCCACAAGGTAGTCGCTTGGGACCCGAAAAACGCTCTTTCGTTTCCAGTTGCAGGCCACGCCAATGTATTAGGCAAACGCCGTCTGCCGTCCTATTTCGCCCCGCCCCCCCTTATTCCCCGCCGGGCTCGCCCCGGCCGGTCCCATGACTGGCCGGCTACCCGCGCCGGCCAGTTCCGCGCCGGCCAGTTCCTTGTCAGCCGACGTGCAAAATGTTAGACTCAGCGTTTTCGGGCGAAGGAACGCCTTGGGTACGCGGCGTCAGGCCTCCTCGATGCCGTCGGTCAGACACAGATTTCTCAATAAAAAAGGCAGAAAGAACCATGTGTGCTTCCCCAACCGTGCGGACCGACAACGTCGGGCAGATTCTCCAGCAGGCCTTGGATGCCGGGCAAGGCATCCTCCGGCTGACCCCCACCTGGGTGCCACGCAGCTTCCTGCACCCGGGGAAACGGATCAAGCTGGCCCCCACCGACTGGTACGCTCTCGGGGTAAACCGCGGTGGCATCGACGAGCGGTGGTTCGCCAGCACCACCGAGGCGATGAACGATAACCGGGCTTGGGACGAGGGGCTCAGCTACTGCCTGTTTGAGGGGCAACGTTTCCTGCTCCGCGACGCCGTGGCCGAGGCCGGTTTCCGACTGATCGGCCGGAAAATGTGGGACGAGTACCAGCGGTGGCCGGTGTACTCGAAGTTCTTCGACAACATGGGCCCCATCCCCCACCACATGCACCAGGATGCCGACCACGCCAAGCTGACCGATCAGCAGGGCAAGCCCGAGTGCTATTACTTTCCCCCCCAATTGAACGCCGCCGAGAACCACTTCGATTACACGTTCATGGGCCTGGAGCCGGGCACCACGAAGGCCGACGTGATCCGCTGCCTCGAAAATTGGAACAAGGGCGATAACGGCGTCCTCGACCTTTCCCGCGCGTACCGCCTGAAGCCCGGCACCGGCTGGCTCATCCCGGCCGGCGTGCTGCACGCCCCGGGCTCCATGTGCACCTACGAGCCGCAGTGGGGCTCCGACGTATTCGGCATGTTCCAATCGCTGGTCGAGGGGCGCGAAGTGCCCTGGGACCTGCTGGTCAAAGACGTGCCGCCGGAGAAGCACCAGGATCTCGACTTCATCGTCGGCCAGCTCGACTGGGACAAGAACGTCGACCCGTACTTCAAGGAGCACAACTACGTCGAGCCGATCGTCGATCCGGCCTGCTCCGGCGACGGCTACACCGACCGGTGGATCGACTACGGCCGGTTCGACGGCGAGCAACTCGTTTCGGCCAAGGAGCTGACCCTGGAGCCGGGCGCGAAGTGTTTGCTCAAGGACCCCGGGGCGAGCGGCTGGATTACCGTGCAGGGCGCCGGGCGGGTCGGGCCCGTGCCGTTGCAGACGCCGGTGATGATCCGCTTCGGCGAGGAGCCGTGGGACGAGGTGTTCATCTCGCACGAGGCGGCCACGAACGGCGTTGAAATCGAGAACACCGGCGGCGAGCCGCTCGTGGGCCTGCGGTACTTCGGCCCCGCCGTGCACGAGAACATGCCCGACATCGGCGACCACCGGAAATAGTGTGCAGCATTGCCTTTCCGTTCCTGAAGCCGCCGACCTGATGCGGTTCGTCAAGCGGCGCGCCGAGATCGGCGAGACGGCGGTGGTTCGGGAGTTTGTCGAGTGGGCGACGAATAAATGACGAATGTCGAAATTCAAATGTCGAAGGAAGCCCGAATTACCGAAGCACAAGCCGAGGAGCGCGGCGTCCGGCCGCCACCGGAGGCAGTGGCCGACTTTTGCCGCCGGCACCACATCCGCAAGCTGTCGCTGTTCGGGTCGGTGCTTCGCGACGATTTCGGCCCGGACAGCGACGTGGACGTATTGGTCGAGTTCGAGCCCGGGCACCTCGTGGGGTTTGGCATCATTGACATCGAGGAAGAGTTGTCGCAATTGTTCGGGGGACGCAAAGTAGATATGGTACGGGAGAAGTGCCTAAATCCGCGTCTACGCGACCGGATCCTCGTCAGCGCCGAGGTGCAGTATGCAGAAGGATGACCTCGTGTATGTCGGTCACATGCTCGATGTTGCATGTTCGATAGCGGCAAGAGCAGCGGGTAGAACCCGAGGTGAATATGATGAGGACGAGAATCTGCAGCTCGCGCTGACACATTTGGTCCAAATGGTCGGGGAGGCCGCACGGCACGTCTCGGAAGCGTTTCGGCAGTCTCATCCGCAGATTCCGTGGAAGAATATTATTGGAATGCGTCATCGCGTCGTTCATGACTACCTCCATGTCGACTACGAGTTGGTCTGGGAGGTAGCCACCGTGGACATAGGGTCGTTGATTGTCGAGTTGAACAAGATCGCCCCACCTCGGAACCCACCTGGGAATGCCTTGGGGCCGTAGACCACATCGGTGAAGTGCTGGCAAGCATCGGCAACGGTCAATGCTCGCCGGCTGATTGCCCATTTGGAAACACTCGCTGTTTTTTCCCTAGAATATGAGGAGCCCTACATGAGTACCGGACACACCAACACCTATCCCAAACTTCACAACGCGGCCTGGCCCGGCGTGGTCGGCAAGGGCGACGGCGGCGAACCGCCCATCGGCCTCGACACGATGCTCGACCTGACCGCCGCGGCGGAGGTCGACGGCGTGAAGTTCGACGGCTTCGACCTGTTCCTGTACCTCCCGCACATCGACATCGACTCGACGGTCCAGAGCGATGCGGCCACGGAGGAGCTGGCCGAGAAGGCCCGGGCGCGCGACCTGGAAATCGGCACGGTCGTCGCGCCCATCTGGCCGCCGACCGGGGGCGGCGCAGCCATGGGGCCGCCGGAGGAACGCCGCAGGTTCCTCGAACAGGTGAAGAAGGGATGCCGCGTGGCCGAAAAGCTGCGGAAGCTGGGCGTTCGCCCGCACGGCGCGGTGCGCATGGACTCGGCTTCCGGCGTCGAAGCCTGGTACGAGGACCCCGAAGGGAACCAGAAGCGCATCGCCGAAACGTTCCGCGAGGCCTGCCTGATTGCCGAGGACCACGGCGAACGGCTCGCCGCCGAAGGCGAGATCTGCTGGGGCGGCCTGCACAGTTGGAAGCGCATGATCCAGCTTCTCGAAATGGTCGACCGGCCGCAAACGCTCGGCTTCCAGGCCGACATGGCCCATACGCTGCTGTACATCCTCGGCTACAACGCCCCGGAAGACGCCATTCTGCCGCAGGACTTCGACTGGAGCGATTCGGATCGGTTCGAGGCGGCCTACCTGGAATTGACGGGCGCGTTGCGGCCTTGGACCATCGACTTCCACGTAGCCCAGAACGACGCCACGGTCCACGGCAGCGGCTCGCACGACAAGACCGGCCGGCACTGCCTGGCCACCGACCCCAACGGCAAGCTCGACATCGCCCGCCACGCCGGCTACTGGCTGCGCGAGGGCGGCCAGCCCAGCCGAAAGATCAAGCACATCTGCTGGGACGGCTGCATGTTCCCCAACGACGTGATGATGCAGCCCGAAACGTGGAACGACATCCTGCGGGCGATGATCGCCGTGCGCGACGCGCACGGGTGGAGCGAGTAGAATGTCGAAGGACGAAATCCGAATGACGAAGGACGAAGGACGAAATCCGAATGACGAAGGACGAAGGACGAAATCCGAATGACGAAGGAAGCACGAAATCCGAAATCCGAATAATGCGCGAACCAACTCTTTCGTGCTTCGTCATTCTTTCGTCATTTGATTTTCGACATTCGTCATTCCCCCACTGACCTATCCACCCCAACCCGGAGAATTCACTATGACCAAACCCTTGAACATCGGCATGCTCGGCTGCGGCTTCATGGGCCGCGCGCACTCGAATGCGTACTCGCAGGTGAGCCACTTTTTCGATCGGGAGCACCAGCCCGTGCTCAAATGCGCCTACGGGCGCGAGGAGGACCGCGAGAAACTCTAGAAGTTCGCCCAGCGCTGGGGCTACGAGTCGATCGAAACCGACTGGCGCAAGGTGATCGAGCGCGACGACATCGACTTGATCGACGTGTGCGTGCCGAACCACATGCACCACGACGTGGTCATCGCCGCCGCCGAGGCGCACAAGATGATCGTGTGCGAGAAGCCGGTGGCCATGAACACCGCCGAGGCCGAGGCCATGGTGGCCGCGGCCGAAAAGGCGGGCGTGGCCAACATGGTGTCGTTCAACTACCGCCGCGTGCCGGCCATCTCGCTCGCCCGCCAGGTGATCGACGAGGGCCGCATCGGCCGTCCGTTCCACTACCGGGCCACGTATTTGCAGGACTACACCATCGGCGCCGACGTGCCGCAGGGCGGCATGGCCCTGTGGCGGCTCGATTCCCGCGTGGCCGGCAGCGGCGTGACCGGCGACCTGCTGGCCCACTCGATCGACACGGCCGAGTGGCTCAACGGCCCCATCGCCCGCGTGGTCACCCATACCGAAACGTTCGTCAAGGAGCGGAAGCACGCTGACACGGGCAAGGTCGAGAAGGTCGACATCGACGACGCCTGCATGTTCCTGGCCATCTTCGCCAACGGTTCGATGGGTACGTTCGAGAGCACCCGCTACGCGCGCGGGCGGAAGAACTACAACACCTTCGAGTTGAACGGCGAGCGGGGCGCGGTGTTCTTCGACCTCGAAGACCCGCACATCCTCCAGTTCTTCCGCTACGCCGACCCGGACACGGGCAAGAAGATCGAGGACCACCTGACCGGCTGGCAGCGCATCCACGTGACCAACTTCGAGCATCCGTACATGGGCGCCTGGTGGGTGCCCGGCTGCACAATCGGCTACGAGCACACGTTCATCAATGGGCTGGCCGACTTCCTGGCCGGCCTGGAAGGCGGCCCCGCGTTCCAGCCCGACTTGCGCAGCGGCCTGCGCACCCAGCGCGTGTGCGACGCCGTGCTGCAAAGCGCCCGGGAAGGCAAATGGATTGAAATTCCCGAGTGACCGCGAGGCCCGGGTGTCCGAATCGTGCCCCGGCATTCGCCGCCCCCGGATGAGCGCCCCCATGAGCGACCCCACCGCAACCCCAACCGCCCCCGCCGGCCGCGCCGAGCCCGAGCCCTTGCCGGACAATATCCGGAGCGTTCAGCCGGGTGGGGGACTGGGGGTGCAGGTCGAGTTGCTCTGGGGGCGATGGCGGCGGTGGTGTCTTCGCCGGTTGCGGCCGGGCTACGTCGAGCGGATGGCCGGGCTGCGGCGCGGCGACACGGCCGGCGCGCCGCACGAGATCCTCGACCCGCGCGACCTGAAGTTTTGCCGCAACCAGTGCACCGCCCACTGGGCGGAGGGCGACGACCCGTTCGTTTGGCGTACCCGGCTGCCTTTCGCCCGATGGGGCCTGGCCGAGTTGCAACTGTTCGGATGGCCGCTGTTGGCGCTGACGGTCGGGCTTTCGTACGCCTGGTGGCCGCTGGGCTATCTGGCCGCGGTACCGCTGGCCCTGGTGGTCTGGTTCTTCCGCGACCCGCCGCGGGCAATTCCCCAAGGACCGGGCTTGGCCGTCGCGCCGGCCGACGGCAAGCTGGTGGAAATCACCCGCCTGGAGCACGACCCCGACCTCGACGGCCCGGCCGTCCGACTCGGCATCTTCCTTTCCATCTTCAACGTGCACATCAACCGTTCGCCGGCCGAGGCGCGGGTCATCACCCTGCGCTACTCGCCGGGCGAGTTCCGCAACGCACTCGACCCGGCCAGCGCCCGGGTGAACGAGCACGCGCACATTACGTTCGAGGAGGAGGCGCCCCCGCACCGGCGGCTGGTCGTCCGGCAGATTGCCGGCGCCATCGCCCGCCGTATCGTCTGCGACCTGCGCTCCGGCGAGGTGGTCGGCCGCGGGCAAAAGTTCGGGATGATCAAGTTCGGTTCCCGCACGGAACTCATCCTGCCCGACGCCGCCAACCTGCGCGTCGTCGCCCGGGTGGGTGACCGCGTGCGGGCCGGCGCGAGCGTGCTCGCCCAGTACGAATAGACTACGCCATGCGCACCATCGCCGTCTTTCCGACCCTTCTGACCCTGGGGAACCTCGTGTGCGGATTCTTCGCCATCGTGGTGGCCTCGCGGGTCGACAAGCCCGACGGCATCGGAACCGACCTGGCCGACACGACCAACGTAATGCTGAGCGGGTGGTTGATCTTCCTGGGGATGGTGTTCGACGCCTTGGACGGTTACGTGGCCCGGCTGTCGCGCACCTCCAGCGGCTTCGGCGCCCAACTCGACAGCCTGTGCGATCTGGTCACGTTCGGCGTGGCGCCGGCGTTTCTGCTGGTGAAGATGTGCCACCGGTTCGCCTACATGCACCGGCAGGCCATTTGGGTCATTGCCGCGGCGTACGCCGTGTGTGCGGCGCTGCGGCTGGCCCGCTTCTCGCTGGAGACCCACGAGGACGACGATCACATGCACTTCAGCGGCCTGCCGTCGCCGGCGGGCGCGGCGGCCATCGCGGGCTTCGCCATCATGTTCTACACGCTGCGGAAAGACGAAAACCCGCTGATCTACGCCCGGCAGATCGACCACGCGCTGCAAACCGTTCTGCCGTTTTTCGCCCTGCTGGTGGCCGGGCTGATGGTCTCGCGCGTGCCGTACCCACACGTCGTCAACCAGGTGGTCCACGGCCAGCGGAGCTTCGCCCACGTGGTGGGCGTGGTGTTCGCGCTGGTGGCCATCATGGTGATCCGGGGCTATGCCGTGCCGATCGTCTGCTGCGCGTTTGTACTTTTGGGCCCGGCGCGGTATGCTTGGCAACGCTACGTGGAGCGGCGCGAGCGAAAAGAGTCGCTCTTTTGACCCTCGCAGGAGAGAACCCTTATGTTTTCAGGCATTGTCGAAGCGCTCGGCTCGGTGGCCGAACTGCGCGAGGAGCCGCCCGGCTGTACGCTGGTGGTCCGCGAACCGAAAATCGCCGCTGAAACCGCCGTGGCCGACAGCATCTGCATCAACGGCTGCTGCCTCACGGTCGTGGCGGCCGACGCCGAAACCATGGCCTTCCAGGCCGGCCCCGAAACCCTCAAACGCACCAACCTGGGCGATCTGAATGTGGGCAGCCCGGTCAACCTGGAGCGGGCACTGAAGGTCAGTGATCGGCTCGGGGGGCATTTCGTCAGCGGGCACATCGACGGCACCGGGCAGCTCATCGAGCGGACCGACCAGGGCGACTGGTCCGAGTTCTGGTTCGCCGTCGCCCCCGCCCTGGCCCGGCAAATGGCGCCGAAGGCCTCCATCGCCGTCGACGGCGTCAGCCTGACCATCGTCGAGAGCGAACCCGAACGCTTCAGCGTGGCGCTGATCCCCTACACGCTGGCGATCACCACGCTCGGGCCGATGAAGCTGGGCGACCGCGTGAACCTCGAAACCGACATCCTGGCCAAGTACGTCGAGCGGCTGATCGAGAGCCGCCAGTGGACGTGAACGCACCCGCCCGGCAGACGGCCTCCTTCCTGCGCCGCCGCTTCCAGGAGGCGGGCGTGCGCCCCCGCACCCGCTACGGCCAGTGCTTCCTCATCGACCTCAACCTGCTGGGCATCCTGGTCGAGGCCGCGGAACTGGCCCCCGACGACGTCGTGCTCGAGGTGGGCACCGGCACCGGCGCGCTCACGCAGTTGATGGCGCCGCGCGTGGCGGCGGTGGTCACCGTCGAGATCGACCGCCAGTTGTTCCAGCTTGCCGCCGAGGAGCTGTACGCGCGGGAGAACGTTCTCATGCTCCCGCTCGACGCCTTGCACAACAAGAACCGGCTGGACCCGGCGGTCCTCGACGCGGTGTTCGAGCGGGTCGACGCCGCCCGGGGGCGGCGGTTCAAGCTGGTGGCGAACCTGCCGTACAACGTGGCCACGCCCATCCTCAGCAACCTGCTGGCGCTCGAGCGCGCACCGCACTCGATGACCGTGACCGTGCAAAGGGAAGTGGCCGACCGGCTGACCGCCCGGCCCGGCACCAAGGCCTACGGCGCGTTGAGCGTGTGGGTGCAGAGCCAATGCACCGCCGAGGTGGTGCGCGTGCTGCCATCGACGGCCTTCTGGCCGCGTCCGAAGGTCGAGTCGGCCATCGTCCGGCTGGTGCCCGATCCCACCCGGCGCGCGCGGATTCCCGACCGTGCGCGCTTCCACGATTTCGTCCGCGCCCTGTTCCGCCACCGCCGCAAGCTGCTGCGCGGCGAATTGCTCGGAGCCCTGAAGGGTCGGCTCGACAAACCGCAGGTCGACGCCGCGCTGCGCGCAGCCGGCATCTCGCCCCAGGTCCGGGCCGAACAACTCGACGTAGACAGCCTGCTCCGACTGTGCGAGGCGTGCCGGGCGTGAACTGGTGAACTTGGGGTCAGACCGGGATTAGTCTCTTTGGGTATTAAGCAGCTTCTTTCAGGCGTTTTACCGTGTGTTGCAAATGCACCCCCGCGCGCCCTCCGTCCCCGCCCGGCTCGCCCCGGCCGGTTTCATGACTGGACGGCAACGTAGGCTGGGTGGTTCCGGCTGTCCGTGGCCGGCGAATGCATGGCCGCGCGCAATGGGACGTTCGAGCGGCAATGCGGTCTGCGCCACGATACAGCCGGGTTCACCCACGGGCACGGTACGGGCGGCGCCGAAATAACATGCGGGCGGAACCGCCCACGCCCGCACACCGTTTGCACGCGGACCTGCTCAAACCGGGTCTCGATTTTATGGGTGGCAATTTTCCGATTTTCCACACTTCCCCCCCACTTCTACCCCCTGGCTGCGCCGCCGGAAACGCCGACGGAAAGGGACATATGTACAGGTACTCAAGCGTAGCAGATCGGACGCCGGATTGCAAGGCGAAAAAACAGGCCACGAAAAAACAGGCCACTGGGAGTGGGGGTGAAGCCCCACAAACCCCGCCGCTGCGCTTTGCCTCCCAGCCGATAGTTGGAGTAGAATGGCAACCGTTCACGGGGGACTGTTACATTTTATGCGAGCCCCCGTCTGGAGGAGGGTTGTTGACGCCCGTTTTCCCAGTCCTTGTACTGCGGCCAAAGACTCACGAACGTGTGTGCCGAAAGCGGATCGTCGCCAACCCGACGCTGAAAACGTCCAGTGTATTCGGAGGATATTGCAATGTCGATGACAGAGACTGTTTTGAAGGGTATCGTCCACGGTCGGACGATCGAACTGGAACATGAGTCGGGCTTGCCCGACGGCCAGCAGGTGAAAGTGACCGTCGAGCCGCTTGAAAAGGCGAAGCGTCTGCCGCCGGGCGAGGGCCTGCGGCGATCGTTTGGGGCCTGGGCCGATCACGCCGAGGAGTTGGACGAGTACCTGGAGTGGAATCGGCAGCAACGAAAACTGGGACGCCCGGGGATCGAACCGTGAGCTTTCTCCTCGACACCGATATTTGCTCGGCTTACCTGAAAGGAAGGCACCAGGTACACGGCCGGTTCATCCAACATGGAGGTCGGCTGCACGTTTCCACCGTCACGGTTGCGGAACTGTTCAGTTGGGTCTTGAGGGCGAAGACGTCGCCCGACCGCCTAGACGGCCTCCTGGATCTGCTGGACGAGTTCGTCGTTCTTGACGTTACCCAGGACGTGGCCCGCCGATTCGGCGAGGTGCGGGCAGGGCTGCTCGATCGAGGTCGTCCGACTCCGAATTTCGACCTGCTCATCGGAGCGACCGCCCTGGTGCGTAATTTGACCCTGGTCACCCATAACGTGCAGGATTTCGCCGACATTCCAAACCTGACAGTGGCCGATTGGCAGGCACCGTAGGATGACCGACGTGCTGCTCTACGGGTGTGATCCCAAAGCGCGCCAGGTGTGCTAGCATTGCTAGCGGTCCTTTTTGAAGAATCGCTCTTGGCAAAGAGACGGACACTACCCGTCGGAAAACCTTCGGTCGCCTGCGGCATCTGCTCAAGCAGAGCCGGTATGACGAGGTGGTGCGGGAGTTGAAGGAGGGGGCAAAACGCAAGAACCTGGACGCAAAGCACGACGTGTGGACCGAGATCCGTTACCTGGAGAAGCACGGCTAGGAAGGGCACTTGCGCTATGTCACGTTCCGTCGTCGTGGCATTCCTTGTGGTAGTGGCGCGATTGAAAGCACGATCCGTCGCGTGATCAACCAGCGGTTGAAGAACAATGCGATCTATTGGTTGAAGGAGAATGCGGAAGGGATGTTTGCCATTCGCGCATTGCTTCTTTCCGAACGGTGGGAGGAGACGTTGGTCCGGCTTCGCCAAGCGATGGCCCGTGACCGCCGCACCAATTGGCAGTGGCAGGCTCCCGACCTCACCAAACTGAAGGCAGATGGATCCGCGTCGTCTTGCCGGCGGCGGCTCCATTTGGTATCCTGCGCAATTTGGAATGCGCAACCACCGCGGTTGCCTTCGATTTGCGTACTCGTACCCGCCCGGGCGGGGGCATTCATGAACACCAATCCGGGGCACCACTATCCCGACCTCGATTCGTTTCGGGCGCTGGCCCGCGAGGCCGACCTCGTGCCCGTCTACCGCCGGCTGACCAGCGACGCCCTGAGCCCGGTCACGGCGTTTCACCGCATCGATGCCGGCCGGTGCGCGTGCCTGTTCGAGAGCGTGGTCGGGGGCGAGAAGGTGGGCCGGTACAGCTTCCTGGCCACCGAGCCCTTTTTCGAGATCGAGGCGTACGACACCCGGGTGACGACGA
>PWXP01000468.1 GCA_003561895.1 Planctomycetaceae bacterium
GGTTTGCAACAGCGGTCGTCCCCGGCGTTTCGCAAGGCGTGCCGGCTGGTCCAAGAAGGCCGTATCGGGAAGGTTCAGGTGGTATACGTGGGCCACCCCGGTACGAACGACTACGTGAACCTGCCGCCGGAGCCGGTCCCCGACGGGCTCGACTGGGACCTGTGGCTGGGACCCGCCCCCCGGCGGCCGTTCAACGCGCGGCTGCACCGTTACGGGAAGCCGCCCGGCGCGGTGCCCTGGTCGTTCTGCCGCGACCTGGGCGGCGGCAGCCTGACCGACAACGCGGTTCACGCCTTCGACGTGGTGCAGTGGGGCCTGGAGATGGACGCCGGCGGGCCGGTCGAGGTCAGCCCTCCCGAAACCGGCGAGGTGCCCTCGCTCACCTACAAGTACGCCGGCGGGACGGTGTTGCATGTCGACTGGCGGCTCGAACCCAAAAAATACCCCATCCCGAAAGGCTGGAATCCGGCGACGCGCATCGAGAGCTTCGGCGCCCTGTTCGTGGGCGAGGACGGCTGGATCCATGTGGGTCGGCGGGGCTACTTCCGCTGTTACCCTGAAGACCTGGTCCGGGAAGAGTCAGACCTGTCGGATGCCGCCCGGATGTCGGACCATCACCACAACTGGCTCGAGTGCATTCGCACGCGCAGCGAGCCGGTCTGCGACGTCGCCGCCGGGTGCAACTCGACCATCGTTTCGCACCTCGGCTGCATCGCCCACTGGACCCGCCAGGCCCTCCGGTGGGACCCCGACCGCGCAGCGTTCCTCGACAACGACGCCGCCAACCGCCTCCGCGGCCGAGCGATGCGGTCGCCGTGGAAGGTCTGACGCCGTTCTCTTCCGAACCGCCTGCGCACCGACTCCGTAGAAAGGATAGGCGAGGGGTAACAGACTAGGTTCCCGCACGAAGGAGAGCGGCCATGCCGCAGGAGAATCAACCAAGTGCACCGGCATTGGCCATGGCCCGGCATTGCTGGGACCCGCCCATCCGTGTGAGACTGTTGGCCTTCTTGGAGTTCAGCCGCGGTGTTGACGAAGGCCTTGCCGACCTGGTCCGCCGATGGATGCGTCATTCAGCCCCTCCCTCGCGGCGAACCGGCCGCCCGACCGTCTTTTAGGGGGCGGCCCCGGGCCTGCCCCGTTGCGGGACGTGCATAGCCCCCCCCGGCACCCCGCGACGGGCAGGCCCGGCCCGCGAGTTGGCCACCGGCCTTCGAGAGTTCGGCAGCACCCACCCCACCGGCTTCCACATGGCCATGTGCGACGGCTCGATGCACCGGCTCAGCTTTTCGATCGACCGGGACATTCACAGACGGTTGGGGCACCGCAGCAGCGGGCAACCCACCCCCGTCGGCGCGTTGCGGTAGGCGCGACGAAACGGGGCCATTCTCCGTTTCCGGGCGAGGCTCCCTGGTGGCGACATCGTGTGGCAGGCTGTCAGCCGGCTCCCGGCATCCGGGAGTGGCACAAAAACATGGAGGACAGAAAGATCGAGGGGCTTCATCGGTCGCAGTGGCCGGGTGGGGCTTTTGACACACGGAAACCCAACCACACCAAACAACCACCGGACACCATCATGCAAAGCAACCACCTTGGAAGACGCCAATTCTTACAACACTCCGCGCTCGGCGTCGCCGGAGCCGCGGCGGCTGGTACAACGCGGGCAGCCGACTCGGCACCACAGCCCGGCCGCGAAGAACCGGCGAGCCCGGACGTATCAAACAAGGTCGACGTCCTGGTCGTCGGCGGCGGCACGGCGGGCACCGTCGCGGCCATTCAGGCCGCTCGGGTCGGGGCGAAGACGTTGATCGTCGAACGCAACAGCCAGCTTGGCGGCACGATGACCACCGGCGGGGTCGCCTTCCCCGGCCTTTTTGACGCCTGGGGCAAGCAGATCATCGCCGGCATCGGCTGGGAACTCGTGCGCGAGAGCGTGGAACTGGACGGCGGCAGTTTCCCCGATTTTTCCAAAGTGCCCCAACGGCATTGGCATAATCAGGTGCGAATCAACAAGTTTCTGTATGCCATCCTTGCGGAGGAGAAGTGTGAACAGGCAGGCGTTCACATCGCCTATTACGAGTTCCCACACACCGTCACCGAAACCGCCGAGGGTTGGCAGGTCGATTGCGTCGGGTTCGGAACCCGGCGCCGTGTGCTTTGCCGGCAGATCGTCGATTGCACGGGCGGCGCGGAAGTCGTGGGGCTGTTGAATCTGCCTCGGCTCCGGGAAGAGAATACTCAGCCCGGCTCCATGCTGTTCCAGTTGGACACGGCCAATAATCCCGGGCGCGGTCACGGCGCCCCGCTCCAACGGCATGGCCGCCGGCATTACGTCCACGGCGCCGATTCCTCAAACTCCCGCACCGTCACCGAGGCCAATCTGATCGGTCGCAGGACCGTTCTCGAAATGGTCCGCAAGGAGAAAAGGCGGCTGATGCACTTGCAGCCGGAAACCAGCTTCCGCGAGAGCTACCGCATTGTCGGCGAAACGATGATCACCGTGGACGACTACCGATCCGGGCGGCTGTTCGAGGACGCCGTCTGCAACGCCTTCTATCCGGTCGACCTCCATACCCGAACCGGCGTCCGACCTGAACCGCTCCCACGCGGCACCTTGCCGACCGTACCGTTGCGTGCCCTGATCCCGAAGGACAGCCGCAACATCATGGTTGCCGGACGCTGCGTGTCCAGCGACCGGCTGGCCAATTCCGCCCTGCGGGTCCAGGCCCCATGCATGGGTATGGGCCAGGCGGCGGGCGTTACCGCCGCGTTGGCCGTGGCGAAGAATACCACGCCGCTGGAAGTGCCCTTGAACGATATCCGCGAAACGCTTCGCAAGCACGGAGCGATTCTTCCCAGGGACGAAGGGTGAAGTGCGTCGCAAACCATCAGATCTTCCGTTTCTAGGTGCAGACAGCCTTTATTTCGGGGACGGCACACGGCATGTGCCTACTAATTGCAATTGGCCAACTTATTTCCGAGCGCGCGCTTACGGCCGCTGGCGCCGGCAGTTGCGCGCCTTTTGCCGGCTGTTCAAAATGCGAGCGGTCCTTCCCCCGCGGGCCTGAACCCGCCGACGGCGCACGGTCGCCAACAATCATCCCAATGGGAAGTTGGGTCAGAGAAAGCGCCGGTCGAAACCGGCAGGGAGTAGCGGATGAAAGAGCCGTACGGTAAAGGGTTATCGACCCCTACCGACCTCGAGTCATGCTGCGGCGATGGTAACATCGCGGCAGAGGCAGCCCTAATCCCTAATCCCGGTCTGACTCGAGTCTTTGGCGAGTCTTTGGTCTGACTCGAGTCTTTGGTCTGCACCCGGTATTTGGGGCTCTTCGTCCGGGCCGGACATTGTGAGGAACTGCGGCCCGGTCACGCCCATCGACACGTAAATGCTCATGAAGGCGTCGACCGAGAGGTCGGCGGAAACGACCGACTTCGCCGGCACAAAGATGAGGCTTCCGCCCACCGGCACCGGGGCCGAGGGAATGAGCACGGCGTGGTAATCGACCCCGCCGATGCAGAACACCTTGGGGGTGGGCAACAGGGCGAGGAAGGCCGCGCCGGTTTCCTTGCCGAACTGGCAGAAGACGACGCGCATGCCCTGCAAGTCGGCGCTTTTCTTTTTGTCCATCATGCTGACGAGTTGCCGGGCGGTGCCGTACACGCCGCCGACCAGCGGCACGTGGTTGGCCAAGGCGTCGAGGCGCTCGAAGATCAGCCGCCGGGTGCCGGTTTCGACGAGCACGCCCAGCAGGAAGATCGAGCCCAGCACGAAGACCCAGCCGACGACGTAGGCCATCGTTTTGTCGGTGGCTACTTGCAGCCCCAGGCTCCGCAGGAATTCTCCCAGCACGGTGCCGGGTCCCACGAGTTGTCCAAAGAACCCGGCTACCCAAATGACCGCTGCAATGGTGATCACCAGCGGGAGCACGGCGAAGACACCGGCCAGAAAGAAACGTGTGACGGGTCGGAGAATCATAGTAAAGCTTCTTGGTCGGGCGGTCCGGCGCGGCGGGAGGGGCTCCGAACGCTTGGAACGCTCCACTTTTCCATTATGACTCATCCGGCGGATTCTGCAAGCCGGCGCCGAAAGGTTTTTTGAGCGTTTTTCGGGCCCGGCCCAAGGAGGATGCCGCTTGGTCCCACATTCAGTAGGTTCTGTCGTGCTGGTGCGATTGCCGTTCTCCGACCGTTCGGCGACCAAGCTTCGCCCATCGGCCGTGCTTGCGTGCGTCGATCGCGATGCCTGGATTCTCTGCCGGATCACAATTCCACCTCGGCCGCATCGCAGTATTCGTCGATTTCCAAGCGGAGTATTTCGCGCCGCCAGCCGGGTTCGTGGACCGGCCAGGCGTCCACGCGGCATCCGGGCCCCGCCGCACTCGAGGGCAAACCGGTGCGGTGGGCGGCGGCCTGGCAACACCGCTCGGGGTGATTCGGCGGCGGCACGACGTTCGCGAAGTTGCCCCGGCGGAAGCCCAACGCGCCATGGTCGAACACGCTAACCACCACCGGCGGCTCGGCGTCGAGCATGCGGCGGGCGATCAGTTCGTGGCTGGCGGTGGCGTATCGCCGCTTCAGCGCCGCGAGGTCCCAGCCGCACGCGCGGCCGTCGGCCGGGAACCACACGGGGGGCAGCAGCAGGCGGGCGCCCAGCCCATTGGCCACGGGTTCGCGGGCGGCGGGGGCCTCGCGGGCATCGACGCCCAGGTGCGTGAACACCCGGTGCGCCGCATGTTCGCCGATCTCGTGCGCCACGGCCCAGTGTTCCCGCTCGGGCCGCGGGTCGGCCCGCAGCAGGATGGCCGGGCGGGCCCGCCCGGCCGACCAGCCGCGCAGGCGGACGTAGCGGGCGCGCCCCCGCTGACCCTCGTCGGGGGCGACGGCGATATGCAGCCGGGCGGCCAGGGCGAAGGCGTCCACCGGGGGGCTGCCGACGCCGGCTTCGCGCAGCAGGGTCTCGGCCACCGCGTCGAGGGCCGCCGCCAGGTCTTCACGAGTCAATTCGGCCAGCATGGCGCGCTCCAAAAGGGTACGCCTGTACACTATTGGAAATCGCCCCGGCGTGCAAGCCCCCCCCGAAAAACGCGCCGCAGTGGGGTTGCCGCCGCGCCAACCGGCACAACCGGCACAACCGGCAC
>PWXP01000344.1 GCA_003561895.1 Planctomycetaceae bacterium
AGCGGAGAAACACTGTACAGCGTGGTGGAGCACGACCACCATTACCTCACCTGTCTGCAGTGTGGCGTTTCAGTGCCGGTGGAGACCTGTCCAGTGCAGGAACTGGTGGCGCACCTCCAGAGAACCAACTCGTTCCGGATTTACTATCACACCCTGGAGTTTTTCGGCGTCTGCGATCGCTGCCTAGGGTAGTCACACCTGTCCAGAGGCCACTGGCCAGGCCTTATTGGCGCCACCCTGGCTTTCCAAAGTTTTGCAACAAATAGCCAGAAACCATTGGCAACAGAGAAAATGAGGCTCCCTGCGCTCTGACCACTTAATCGCTTTTAAGCAATGATTTCAGGTTCAAACAGGGGGTAATCAGTTGAAAATCGTTATTGCTTATGGGCTACTTCCTCTTTGTATAGGTCTTTGAGCTTTGGCATTACTGTATAAGAGATGACCAAACCCACACCTGTTAGGGTCATCGCTACAAGGAGATGAATTATGGCTCAAACAACGGTCCAACCCATTTCTGCCCTGATGACAACGTCCAGGGAAGTCCATTGCGCCGACTGCCTTACCCGAAACTGCCCCATGGCTGGGGCAACTGACTACCCCGTACAAGTCTGCAATAGCTACCGTCAGGCCAATTGCTATCTCTGCGGCAGTGCGGATTGCGCCCTACATGGAACCTCCGACTCTCCAGTGATGGCCTGTGCGCAATTTGTGCCTCTAGCCCTGGTCTAACGTAGGGCAGTCCGTGGCTAGCCTGAAATAGGCTGTCCTGTAAAGAAACCTATAATTAACGCCGAAAGCCTTCCCTGCGAAGGCTTTCGGCGTTCTGGTACAGTCGCTGCCTGTGGCTAACTCTTAAGTTTGAATTAAAAAGGTAGCACCCCACTGTCTTTCGGAGTATTAAAGTTATAGCTTCTAATAGCTTTAATTCTCATTACTGTCTTCCCGCAACATCAACCTTAACCGGGGCGATGGTTAGCGGCTGTCCCGCTGCCCGGCGACTTCGGCCATGGCTTGGCTGAGTTTCGCATGCTTTGCACGTGCCAGGCCTAGCCCCAAAAGCGGCCCTCAGAAAGCCGGACAAGGGCAAGATAGCTCAACAGCTTCAAAGGTAGGCTTTTCTCAAAAGATCGCTAAATGGTGATTTAACGATAAATTATCGTTCATAAACATGAGAAAAATTCCTGATAGTTTTTGCCTGTTCTTGTCTTTGAGGTCATCCCATGGAACTCAACTCGGTTAACGCCGCTTCCTACGCCTCCCTGGATGACCAGGGATTAGGAATCACCTTTGTCGGTGGGGCCGTCGACGTAGACGACGCCCCTGAACCTGCGGCGATCGTACCGCCTGGCGCGGGGGAAAAGCTCTTGCCTCTGGCCATGATGACCCTCGGCGATCGCGTCTGGATTGTCGAGATCAAGGGCGGCCACACCATAGTGCGTCGCCTCACCGATCTGGGTCTCAGCCAGGGCTGTGAAATCACCATCGTCAGTCGTACCGAAAGCGGGTCGGTGATTGTGGGGTTCCAGGGCTGCCGCATTGGCCTTGGTGCTGGCATCGCCCACCGTGTCATCGTCACCACCGCCCTACCCGATCGCTCACCTACCCGATCCCACGCTGCTCAGCCTCACCCTCCTGGAGATATGGCCATGTCCGCCACTCTGCACCTTGGTACCCTTGTCGTCGGCCAATCGGGCCGCATTCTCGGCTACGAAAAGGCCCATCGCGCCTATCGCGAAAAGCTACTATCCATGGGCCTCACCCCCGGCACCCAGTTCACCGTCACCCGCCAGGCCCCCATGGGCGACCCCATCGAAATTGAAGTGCGCGGCTACAAGCTGAGCCTGCGGAAGGGGGAAGCGGCGGCGCTGAAGGTGGAAGTGGCAGGGGGATAGGGGGTTAGAGGTATCAGGTGCAAGGTGTCAGGTACAAGGCACCTGGCAAATCCGTAAACCTTGAACCGTAAACCTTGAACCGTAAACCCAACACCCGAAACCCGAAACCCGAAGCCCGAAACCCAACACCCATCCACCCTCACCCCCTCCTACTCCCATGCCCTCCTCCACCATCGCCCTGCTGGGCAATCCCAATTGCGGGAAAACGACGCTATTCAATGCCCTGACTGGGGCCAACCAGCGGGTTGGTAACTGGCCTGGGGTAACGGTGGACCGTAAGGAAGGCAGCTACCGCTATGGCAACAAGGCCATTACCGTGGTGGACTTGCCCGGTATTTATGCGATTGATTCTGAAGATGAGGGCAGTATTGACGAAGCCATTGCCCGGGACTATTTGCTGTCGGGGGCAGCCCAGATGGTGGTCGACATCGTCGATGCCTCGAATCTGGAGCGTAACCTCTACCTGACAACCCAGGTGCTGGAGATGGAGCTACCCCTAGTGGTGGTTCTGAACATGACGGATGTTGCCGATGGTAACGGCACCCGCGTTAACCCCACCCGACTGGCGGAGCGGCTGGGCTGCCCGGTGATCCCTATGGTGGCCTCCCGGGGCCAGGGGGTAGCGGAACTAAAGCAGTGCCTGGATGAGTTTCTGGTGAATCCCCAGCGACCCAGAGCGCAGGTAGTCTATCCCTCGGTGATTGAAGAAGCACTGGCGGTGCTGACTCCGGCCATCGCTGGGGCCAGCAACCCTACCCCTCGCCACCGCTGGAAGGCCCTGAAGCTGCTGGAATATGACGACAGCTTTGTGGATGATTTATCCGATACTCTGATGCAGCAGGTGGCAGAACAGCGCCATCGCATCCACCAGGTGCTGGGGGAAGACATCGACATCGCCGTGGCCGATAGTCGCTACGGCTATGCCCACCGCCTGGTGAATGACATTGCCCACCGGCCCCGAGAGGTCAGTGTCACCCGGTCCGACCAGATTGACCAAGTGGTGCTGAACCGCTGGCTGGGTATTCCCATCTTCCTTGGGGTGATGTATCTGCTGTTTATGTTTGCCATCAACGTGGGCAGCGCCTTCATTGACTTCTTTGACATTCTATTTGGCACCATCTTTGTGGATGGTCTGGGCACCCTGCTTTCAGCCCTGGGCATGCCAGATCTGGTGACGGTGGTGCTGGCAGATGGCATGGGCGGCGGGATTCAAACCGTGGCTACCTTCATCCCGGTGATTGGCAGCCTGTTTCTGTTTATGGCTTTTCTAGAAGACAGTGGCTATATGGCCCGAGCCGCCTTTGTGATGGACCGCTTCATGCGGCTTGTGGGCCTGCCAGGTAAGTCCTTTGTGCCCATGCTGGTGGGGTTTGGCTGTAACGTACCTGCCATCATGGCCACCCGGACGTTGGAGAGTCGGCGCGATCGCATCCTCACCATCCTGATGAACCCGTTCATGTCCTGCGGGGCACGGCTGCCGGTGTATGCCCTGTTCGCCGCCGCCTTCTTTCCCAGGGCGGGGCAGAACGTGGTGTTTGCCCTGTATCTGGTGGGCATGGGAATGGCGATCATCACCGGATTGATCATGAAGTACACCCTGCTGCAGGGGGAAGCCATCCCCTTCGTCATGGAACTGCCCCCCTACCACCTGCCCACCCTCAAGGGTGTGCTGCTGCGCACCTGGGAACGGCTTAAGGCCTTCATGCTGCGGGCCGGTAAGGTGATTGTGGTGATGGTGATGGTGCTCAGTCTGCTCAATTCCATCGGCACCGACGGCTCCATTGGCAACGAAGACAGTGAAAACTCCATCCTCAGTTCTGTCAGTCAGTCCATTACCCCGGTTTTCGCCCCCATAGGCATCCGTCAGGAAAACTGGCCCGCCACCGTGGGCATCTTTACCGGCGTCTTCGCC
Source organism: Planctomycetaceae bacterium (assembly GCA_003561895.1). Lineage (GTDB taxonomy): Bacteria > Planctomycetota > Planctomycetia > Pirellulales > Thermoguttaceae > PWXP01. The sequence continues at coordinate 3,805 of PWXP01000344.1, forward strand.
AAGGAAGCCGTGGTCGGCACCCTGGATGCCCTTTATCGCCAACTTGGCCAGGATGAAGCCGCCGCCGCTGGCATCGAGCTGGAAGCGGAAGGCTTTGACTTCTTCGGTAGCATTGGTGAAGCCTTCGCTACCATCCCCGCCAACCTGGCAGACCTGGGTGAGACCCTGTTAGACCCCCTAGGACTTTCCATTGGCGATGTATCTGACCTGGAAGAGGCCGCAGACGAGCAGGCCGTCGCTTTTACCACCTTCGGTCAAATGGCCCAGCGTTTTGACGGTCCCGTCGGGGCCTTCGCCTACCTGCTGTTTGTGCTGCTGTACTTCCCCTGTGTCGCCGCCATGGGGGCCGTCTACCGCGAAACCAACGCCGGTTGGACCGCCTTTGTCGGTCTCTGGACCACCGGCCTCGCTTACTGGAGTGCGATCCTGTTCTACCAGGTGATGACCTTCTCCCGCCATCCCGCTAGCTCAGCGGCTTGGGTGGTGGGGTTAATCACGGTGGCGATCGCCACTATCCTCCTGATGCGCTACTCTCGACCGGCCCGGCGCAGGCGATCACTGTTGTTGGAGGGGTAGTGCTATGCTCTCCGACATCCAGGCCTACATAGCGGCCCACGGCACAGTCTCCATCGCCGATCTCGCCCTACACTTCCATACCGACAGCTCGGCGCTGCGGCCCATGCTGGCTAAGCTAATTCGCAAGGGGCGAGTGCGTAGCTTGCCTGCTCCAGCTAAATGTGCCGATTGTACCTGCTGCGATCTGAGTAGCTTGGAATGCTATGCATGGGTTGCCCAACCCACAACGACACCGCCGCCCCCTGACGCCCTGGAGTTTTACCCCCTACCCACCGTTACCCTGTCCCTAGCACCCCCGTTGGAACACTTATACTTCCATCACTGTCATAGGTCGTATTCGAGCATTAGCCGCTGTAACAAGCTGCGAGTCTAGCAAGGAATAGAGTGATGACTGGCAAAATTTTCTTAAGACTATTGACCGTGCCCGCTATCGCTGGGTCCATGGTGGCGATGGGACTTTTTGGTTTGGCCAACGGGGGCGCATCACCCCAGCTTTATGCAGGCACCACAGCGGTGTCGGAGGTGGCGTCCTGCGGAGTATCGGCGGAGCCTGGGTCAGGGCTGCGATCGCTCCACGGCGACACGTTAATGGCATCCGCCACTGGCATCCCGCTGCCAACGGGAACGCAAAACCAGCCCGACGATTATGAATTTGACGTCAACTTTAGCGCTGCCGAAAGCGATGCCGCCGTTGCCCTGTTCGGCTGCGATTGCCCGGCCTGCCTCAATGCCCTACAGCAAC
>PWXP01000142.1 GCA_003561895.1 Planctomycetaceae bacterium
CCGCGCTCTGGCCGCCGGCCGAGTTGCCGTACACGCCCAGCCGGTCGAGGTCGTAGTGGGAATACTTCCGGGCGACCGCCTGGTGCCAAAGGATGCGGTCGGGGAAACCCGCGTCCTTGAGATTCTTCCAGCACACGTCGTGGAACGCCTTCGACCGGTGCGCCGTGCCCATGCCGTCGATCTGCACCACGATGAAACCGCGATCGGTCAGCGAGGCGAAGCGGCGCTCGGCGCTGAAGCGTTTGGGTACGTAGGCGCTTTGCGGGCCGGCGTACAGCGACTCAATGACCGGATACTTCCGGTTCGGGTCGAAGTTGCGGGGGCGGCAGATGATGCCCCAAATGTCGGTCTTGCCGTCCCGGCCCTTGGCGACGAACACCTCGGGCGGCTCCCATCCGCCGGCGGTCAGTTCGCTGATGTCGGCCCGTTCCAACTCGCACACGAGCCGGCCGTCGCAGACCCGCCGCAACGTGTGCACCGGGGCCAGGTCCACGCGGCTGTACGTATCGATCAGGTAGCGGCGGTCGGGCGAGTACTGGACCGCGTGCGTGCCGTCGCCTTCGGTCAAGGCGACAAGGTTCGAGCCGTCAAAATCCACCCGGTAGTAATGCACAAAGTACGGATCCTGGTCGGGGTTCTTGCCGGAGGCGTGGAACCAGATTTGGCGGGCGTCCTCGTCGATGCGGTTGATGCCCCGCACGACCCAGGGGCCTTGGGTGATGGGGTGGACAATACGGGCCTCCCCCGCGTCGGCCAGGTACAGGTGCCGCCACCCGTCCATCTCGGAAACGTAAATGATCTCGTCGGTCTGCTCCAGCCAGTTGACCAGGTTCAATCGGAGGTTTTCCGTATGCGCGGTCCAGATGAAGGTGTCGGTCTGCTCGTCGATCACGTACTCGACGTCGCCGCTGCGCGTATGGACCTTGATCACGCGCAGGCGCTGGTGGCCGCGGTCGACTTGTTCATAGGTGAAATAACTTCCGTCTTGGCTGAAGTGCAATTGGGGCCTCTTCCCCTGGTGCTCGAACCGGTCCACCTCGCACTTGATCTGCCTGCGTTCGGGAATGTGAAAGAGGTTCAGCTCGTACTTGGCGAACCGGTCGCCCGGCAAGGCGTAGGGCCGCCGGTGCAACCTGGCGCGTCCGCCGCTCCGGGGCGATGACTCGATCAGGTACACCTCCTTCTGCTCGCCCGGCTCGATTCGAAAGGCCACGAGGGTTTGCGAGTCGGGCGCCCACTCGAGCAGGCCGTAGGCGTTGCCTTCGGCGCCGTCGGTGCTCAGGCGGATCGCCTCCTCGTTGTCTCGCGCGCGCACAAAGACGTTGTTCTCTCGGATGACCGCCGTCCACCGGCCGTCCGGCGACTCGGGCGAGGGGTTTCGCCGGCGCCGCGAGGGGCGAACTTGTTCCCCGCGGACTTCCCGGGCTCTCTCGGCAACGTCTTCGACGGCGTTCGATTCCGCCTCCGAGCAGGTGTATGACGTCAAGTCGCAGACCCAGGCGGTTCCATCGACCCTGAAGCGCAGTTCCTGGACGTCATCGGTCAGTTCAATGCGGTCGAAGGGCAAGCGGTCGGCTCCGTAGGCCTCGCCCGCCGCCTCCGACAACGCCTGCGCCAGCCGGGCATGATCGAACGCGCGGCGGCGTTCCCCCGCTTCGGCATCCACCAGAATGAACTCCTTGGTACGGCCGGGCAGATCGTTGCGATACCAGAAGCGGGCGCCCTCGGCAAACCAGTGCGGTCGGATGTCGGCCTTGTATACGCCTTGCGCTCGGGCCGGCCGCCGGCCTCCGCGCTGAGAAGACGCCGGAAACTCGGACTCGGAGCGCGCCGTGAGGTCGTGCGCTTCGAGCCACCCGGTACCGCGCAACAGGGCCAGTGTCACCACCAAGAAGAGGGGTCCATAGCGGCGCACGAAAGGGACGCCGCCATTGTGTACTCGACAGATCATTGCGGTCATCGCCAGGGTTTCGGGGTGGTAAACTTTTCCACCCGCGCTTGTACCATCGGTGCCGCCCGACTTCAAGCCCCGGCTGGTTAACCGCAGAAAGCTCCGGCTTGCCCGGAAGATGGCTGCGCTGGTTCCGGGCTGGCCCGAATTAATGATTAGGAGTAACCGTTCCCAGGGGAATAGTTCCCCGTGAACGGTTCCCCGATGGTTACCCGGCCCGTGCGGCGCCTTGACGGGCGCTGCCGTCTCGCATATACTGAGGGCTTGGTCCATCCCTTTTCTGAAGGCCCAGACGATGGCGCGATCGCGAACCCCGGCAACGGAACTGGCACGGCGGCTGAACGCGGCCGCGCGGCCGCTGTACGTGGTCGACGCGAAGTACACCGTTGTGTTTCTGAACACGGCTGCCCGCGAGTGGCTGGGGCTGGCGGCCGACGGGCTGCCGGGCACCCGATGCACGTACACCACCGCGGCGCCGGGGGAGGGAGCCGCGGCGGTCGCGGCCGGCTTGTGCCCGCCGCCGGATGCCATGGCCGGGGCCGCGGGGGAAGCGAACGTTGCCGTTCCCACGCCCGACGGCCGCGTGCTCCGGCGCCGGGTGCGGTTCATCCCGCTGGGCGCGTCGTCGGAGGACTTGCTGGGCGTGGTGGCGATCGCGGCCCCGGACCCTTCCAACCCGGCACCGGCCGAAGGTTCGGCCATGGCGCCGGCCGTCGAGCCCGGCCCGCTGGGCCTGCACGAACTGCTCCAGCGGTTCCGGCAAGAGGCGGCGGCCCGCTACGGGGCCGACCGGCTGGTGGGCGACAGCCCGGCCATGCGACTGGCCCGGCGCCAGGTGGAACTGGCCGCCGGCTGCCGCGAGAGCGTGCTGATCCTCGGCCCGCCGGGAAGCGGCCGGCGGCACACGGCCGCGGCCATCCACTACCGCGACACGGCCGACCGCCCGGGCCCCCTGGTGCCCGTGGCTTGCGCCACGCTACCCGCCGAGTTGATCTACTCGACGGCGCAAGCGGCGGCCTCCGGCGAAGGCGAGCCGGACGGCGCGCACGGAACGCTGCTGCTGAACGACGCCGATCTTCTGCCGCTGGAAGTCCACGGAGCGCTGGCGCGCACGCTGGGCAGGCGGTCGTTCCCTTTGCGGCTGATGGCCACCGCCGGGCAGCCGCCCGCCGAATTGGCCAAGCGCGGCAAGTACGAGCCCGAGTTGGCCGCCCTGCTGAGCACGATCACCATCGAGTTGCCGGGGCTTTCCGAGCGGCGCCGCGACCTGCCCCTGCTGGCCCAGTTGTTTGTTGAGGAGTGCAACGCCGGGGGCGAGCGGCAGGTGGGCGGTCTCACCCCCGAGGCGCTCGACCTGCTCAGTAGCTGCCGGTGGCCCGGCAACCTCGAGGAACTGGCCGCGGCCGTGCGGGAGGCGCACCGGCGCGCGCCCGGGCCGCTGATCACTGCCGACGATCTTCCCGAAGCGGTTCGCCTGGCGCAGCAGGTGGCCGGCGCCCGCGGAAATCCGAACGACGAGACGATTCTGCTCGATCAGTTCCTGGCGCGGATCGAGCGGGAACTGATCCGCCGCGCGGTGGCGCAGGCGAAGGGCAATAAGGCGCAGGCGGCCCGCTTGCTCGGACTCACCCGGCCCCGGCTCTACCGGCGCATGGTCCAATTGGGGCTCGAACGGTAGCAGCCACGGTATTTCACTCCGGCGGGCACCGCCCGCCCCGCAGGAATAAGGCATGACGGCACGTTTGATGATTGCCGAACGATCCGGCCGCTGGGCGGCGGCCATGCGCGTGGAGCTAGCCCCCGCGGGCGTCCGCTTGTGGGAGATCGGCCCGCGGCCGGTCCTGGCGGACGTGATGGCCGAATCGCCCGCCGGCTTTCTCGTGCTGGAACTGACGGCGAAGAACGCCTCCTGGCTGGTCGATAGCCTCGTCGAGTTGCCGCGGCAGTGGCGCGACGCCCGGGCCGCCGTGGTGGCCGAGCGGTCGCTGGCCGAGTGGGAATGGCTGGTGCGCGAGGCGGGGGCGGTCCACTTTCTCACCTCACCGCGGAGGCTCGCTCCCCTGATCGACTTGGCCTGCCGCCACCTTGCCGCGGCACCCATGCCCCGCCAGACCCTCTCGGAACGTATTTGGACTTCCCTCCCATGGGGGCAATAAGCCTACCACGGCCCCCGCCCCAGGTAGCGCTGCAGGGCATTGTAGCTGCTGAAGGCCAGAAAGCCGAACATGATGCCCAGCAGGAAGCTCCCCTGCATGATGCCCAGCAAGGCCACGGCGCCGGCCGCGATCATCGAAAGGATCAGCGAGTGGCGGATCCCCTCGCGCGGCATGGCCATGAGGAACAATTCGCGGGCGACCTGTCCGCCGTCGAGCGGGTAGATGGGCATGAGGTTCAGGATGCCGTAGGCCACGGTCACAAAGAGGATCAGGTCGATGAAGATCGTCAAGAGGATCCCGCCCACGATGTCGGCCGGGCTGAGGTTCAGCCCGATGGGCAGCCCCCAGGACACGTGGACGCCCGTACCCGACGCGACCAACCCCATGCACACCACCGCGGCCAGCAGGAACCCGGCGCCGGGGCCCGCCAGCGAGATGCCGATCTGCCGCCAGGGTCCCAGCGAGGCTGCGCCGTACGCGCCGGAACCGTAGGAGGCCAACCCGCCAAGCGAGTAAAGCGTGATGTGCGGGTGGAACCCGTTCCAGCGCATCACCACGGCGTGCCCCAACTCGTGCACCAGCACGCCGACGAACACCGCGACGATCCACGTCACCAGGGTGCGGGCGTCGGGCATTCGAAGCCCCAGCACCACGGCCACCACCCAGAAAAACGGATGCACGCGCACGGGGAAGCCGAAAAGGCGGAAGTGCAAATCGGCCTGGGTCGGTTGCGGTTCGCCAAGTAACACGCGGGCAGTTCCTCGGTGCGGGCAAAAGAGGAATTGTACGGTGCCGGGCCGCGCGGGTCCAGCCGGCAAGCATGGTTGTTGCTTGTTGGAGTTCACTCTTTAGTGTGGGGAAGACCGGCTCAATTGGCCTGCCGCACGCTGAAGCGCGAACTCCAACAGGCGGCACGCTGAAGCGCGAACTCCAACAGGCGGCACGCTGAAGCGCGAACTCCAACAGGCGGCACGCTGAAGCGCGAACTCCAACAGGCGGCACG
>PWXP01000621.1 GCA_003561895.1 Planctomycetaceae bacterium
GGTTCGTGGCCGCAGGAGTGCAAGACGATTGGGACCGGTTCTACGGTTGCCTGATCAGTGTCGGGCGGACTTCCGGGAAATTGGGCACGGCCGTCCTCGGCCTTCTGGTCCAGAAGTTTGCCCCGAAGTTCGGAGACCGGATTCTTTAGTTGGACAGCGCCACTTAGCCCGGATGACACAAGATGTAGTATTGCTGCATTGCTGCCACCACAACATATTGTGTTGTTTCCGCTAACTGGCGCTGTCCAATTAGGCAATGGATGATACACCCACGGGACGTTATGGACCCCACGTCGAGGGGGCCGGCGTCCATCACAACCCGACTCGCGGACCCGCCGACGGCGAGTGGCTGTACGGCCACAACTGGGTCGCCCTGGCTTGGCTGACCACCCACCCCCTGTGGGGTGTGATCGCATTGCCGCTGCGCTCCGCGCTCTACGGGCACAACAAGATCAGTCTGGCCAAGCGGGCCGCCCATCCCGAGGGCTGGCAGACGATCACCTACTCGGCGCGCGGCGTCGACGTGACGCGTCAGTACAAGACGTTTCTGGCCACTTCCGAGTTGGTCAGCGGCGTGATTGGCGCCGTGCGTTTCCCGCGAAATGCTGCACGAAAAATTCCTGGCCGGTCTGCCCCGCAGCCCAAACGACCGCGAATTCCAAACGCTCTTTGAAGCCCTGATTGCACTCGCCCTGTGATCGCCTAAAGTGCAGTTACACAAGGGATTGCCCCGGAACGACGCCGGAGGGGAAGCGCGGGGGCCCCAATATGCTCACCCCCGAAGGCTGGGCGATTTTGCTGAACTTTCCTTGTTCTTCCGGCCGATGCCAACAAGACACGCTATACTTTAGCGGCGCTGCGCGCGTGGCGCCGGCTTTCGCAGCAACCGGGTTCACCCGCGTCGCGACGAACGACCAACCTACGCCTGGCAACGAATCTCCAGCCCCGCCGTCATGGCACGCATTCAGAACAACGTCGGTCTGTTCTCCGGGATCGACATCGGCGACATGGTCGACCAGTTGATGGCCATTTCGGCCCGGCCGCGCGACATGCTCGCCGAGCGCACCGAGAAGATCGAGGCCGAGCAGGTAGCCGTTGCCGAGCTTTCCGCAATGCTCCTGTCGTTCCAGCTCAGCACCAACCGGCTGGGGACCACCTCGCTGTACGAGCAACAGCAGGTCACCAGCAGCAGCCCGGCCACGCTGGCAGCCACCGTTACCGGTAACCCGCCGATGGGCAACTACCAGTTTACGCCGCTGCGGACGGCGCAGAACCAGCAGTGGCTCAGCGGCGGCGTGCGCGACGCTTCGGCGGCGCTGGGCGGCGGTTCCCTGTCGCTCCGCTTCGGCGACCACGTCGAGCGCAGCACGCCGCTCGGCCTGCTCAACGGCGGCGAGGGGATCGACCGCGGAACCCTCCGCATTACCGACCGCAGCGGCGCCCGGGCCGACATCGACCTGAGCACCGCCCAGTCGATCGACGACGTGCTCGAAGCCGTCAGCAGCCACGCCGGAATTAACGTAACGGCCGTCGCCCGCGGCGATGGCATCCGGCTGATCGACAACACCGGCCAAACCGCCTCGAACCTGGTCGTGCAGGAGGTGAGCGGAGGCACGACGGCCGCCTCGTTGGGCCTGGCCGGCATCGACACGGCGTCCAGCGTGGCCGACGGCCAGGATGCGCTTTGGCTGTTCCACGACATCGAATTGGCGGACCTCAACGACGGCAACGGCGTGGCGGTAAACAGGGCGCTGCCCGATATCGCCTTCACCTTGCGCGACGGGACCGCGGGCCAGATCGACTTCTGGCGGATCGTTCCCGGCGGCGCCGAAGTGGAAAAGCAGTTCACGCTCGGCGAAATCATCGAGACGATCAACGTAGCGGCGCCCGGCAAACTCCACGCCGGCATCTCCGACGACGGCGACCGGCTGGTCGTGCAGGACCTGACCGCCGGCGAGGGCGCCTTCGAATTGGCGGCTCTGTACGATTCGCCGGCACTCGCGCACCTGGGGCTGGACCAGCCGGTCGAAGGCGGCGATACCATCAGCGGCCGGCGGCTGCTGGGCGGCATGAAATCGGTCCTGCTGTCGAGCCTGAACGGCGGCCGGGGATTGGGGCCGTTGGGCCAAATGGTGCTGACCGACCGCAGCGGCGCCACCGATACCGTCGACCTGGCCGGCGCCGAGGCACTCGACGAGGTCGTCCAGCGCATCAACGACGCCGGCGTGAGCATCGTCGCCCGCATTAACCCCGCCCAAAACGGCATCGAACTGGCCGATACCAGCGGGGGGCAGGCGAGCAACCTGGTTGTCGCCGGCGCGGCCGACGGGCTGGAAACGGCCACGAAGCTCGGTATCGCCGTCGACGCGGCGACGACGAAGGTCAACAGCGGCGATATGCACCTGCAAGTCGTGGCCCGGCAGACGGCGCTGGACAGCCTGAGCGGCGGCCGGGGCGTCGCCCGCGGAACCTTTTCCATCACCAATGCGTCGGGCAGCCGCGCCGTCGTCGACCTGCGCGGGGACGGCATCCAAACCATCGGCGACGTGATCGACGCGATCAACCAACTCAACATCAACGTATTCGCTGAGTTGAACGACACGGGCGACGGCATCCGCATCCGCGACCTCAGCGGCGGGGCCGGCACGCTGGCCGTCCAGGAGGGCAACACCACGACCGCCCGCGACCTCGGACTCCTGCGCGAAGCGACCGAAGTTGAAATCGGCGGCCAACCGGCCCACGTGATCGACGGCTCGATGACCCACGTGATCGAGCTGGAGGACGACGAGTCGCTGGAGGATCTGTTGGCCCGGATCAACGCCCTGGACGCCGGCGTCTCTGCGACGCAATTCGTCGACGGCACCTCGCGTCCCAATCGCCTGTCGCTAATGAGCGGGCAATCGGGCAAGCAGGGCGCGCTGGTGGTCGACAGCTCGCAACTCGGGCTCGACTTCCAGGAAACCGCGCGCGCCCGCGACGCCCTGCTGCTGTTCGGCGATCCGGCGTCGGGCGCCGCCAATGGAATCCTGGCCGCGTCGGCGTCGAACCGGTTCCGCGACGTACTGCCGGGCGCGAGGCTCGAAGTGCAACACGCCGACGGGCAACCCGTTACCGTGGCCGTCGAGCCGACCGACACCAACCTGGTGGAGGCCGCCCAAAACATGGCCGAATCGTACAACCGGTTCCGCGACCGGCTGGCCGAACTGACCCGCTACAACCCCGAAACCAACGAGCGATCCCTGCTGACCGGCGACGCGGCGGCCCTGCGGCTCGACACGGACTTGTCGTACCTCATTTCAGGACGGTTCGCCGAGGGAGGGCCGATCGGCAGCCTGGCCGAGGTCGGCTTCTCGATTGGCGATCACGGCGCGCTGGAGTTCGACGAGCGGCGATTCCAGCAGGCCTTCGCCGCCGACCCCGACGCCGTCACCCAGTTCTTCACGGAACCGGAAACCGGCGTTTCCGCCCGCTTCAAGCGAACGATCGACCAGCTCGTTTCCGAAGAGACATCGCTGTTGGCCCAGCGGCAGCGGGCCCTTGCCGATAACATCGAACGCAATGAGCGGCGGATTGAAACGATGACCGCGCGGCTGAAAACGGAACGCGAGCGGCTTCTGCTGCAAATGTACCGTATGGAGGCGGCCATCGGGAGGATGCAGTCGCAGTTGAGCGCCATCGAGAACCTCCAGCCGCTTGCCCCGCTGGCCACCCTTCGGAGCAAGCGTTAACCGTTCCCGGGCGGTGTCTCGCAGCGCCTGCGACCCGCCGCCCGCCCAGCCCCGCGAATCGAGTTCCACTTGCGGGGCCGTCCCCTTCCCCTCCCGCCTCACGAAAGGACCGCTTCATGAACCACTCGACGCGCGACACCTACCTTGCCACCGAGGTGATGACCGCCGCCCCGCCCAAACTCCAGTTGATGTTGATCGAAGCGGCAATTCGTTTTGCGGGCCGAACCAGGCAGTTCTGGGCTGAGCAGAAGGACGCCGAGGCGGGCGAAGCGCTCCTGCGCGCCCAGGACATCGCCGGCGAGCTGGTGGCCGCGCTCGACCACGAAGCCGAACCCGAGCTGGCCGCGCGGGCAGGAGCCGTTTACCTGTTCGTCTTCCGCTGCCTCGTGGAAGCCGGCTTCCAACGCAATCCGGCAAAGCTCGACGACGCCATCAAGGTTCTCGAAGTCGAACGCGACACCTGGCGGCGGGTGTGCGAAAAGTTCGGTGCGAGGAGCGACATCGCCCACGCGCCGACCAGCCGTCCCCACGACGATGCCGCGCGCGTGCCGCTGGCCGACTCGTCGGCCGGCTTGCTCGATCCCCCGCCGGCCGGCGGCTTCTCGTTGGAGGCATGACCCATGACCGAATCGCCCCGCCTGATCCGCGTCGGCCACAGCCCCGATCCCGACGACGCGTTCATGTTCTACGCGCTGGCCGCCGATAAGATCGACACGGGCTCCTACCGCTTCGAGCACGAACTGGTCGACATCGAAACGCTCAACCGCCGGGCCTTTTCCGGCGAGTTGGAACTGACCGCCATCAGCCTGCACGCCTACACCCACCTGGCCCGGCGCTACGTGCTGTGCTCCTGCGGGGCCAGCATGGGCGACGGCTACGGGCCGATGGTCGTGGCCCGGCAGTCCTGCCCGGTCGAGGCGCTGCGCGAGGCGACCATCGCCGTGCCGGGCACCCTGACGACGGCCTACCTGGCGCTGCGCATCTGCCTGGGCGCCGATTTCCGCCACGTCGTCGTCCCCTTCGACAAGACGCTCGACGCCGCCGCCGCGGGGCAATATGAAGGCCAAAAGGTGGACGCCGGCCTGGTGATCCACGAGGGGCAGCTCACCTACGCCGAGCAGCAACTCGAATTGGTCGTCGACCTGGGCCGCTGGTGGATGGACGAAACCGGCCTGCCCCTGCCGCTGGGCGCCAATGCGCTGCGCAAGGACCTGGGACCGGAGGTCATCGCCGACGTCCACCGCCTCCTGCTGGCCAGCATCCGCTACGGACTGGACCATCGCGACGAGGCCCTCGACTACGCCCGGCAGTACGGCCGCGGCCTCGACCGCGAGAAGGCCGACCGGTTCGTCGGCATGTACGTCAACC
>PWXP01000467.1 GCA_003561895.1 Planctomycetaceae bacterium
TCCAGCGCAACCGCCAGAAACGTATTCGTATCGGCCACCATCTTCATTCGTACAATTGTACGCAATCAAGTGGCGTCGGTCAAGCCGCGCCCACCCCGCCCTGCCCACCCCGCCGCGCCGCCCGGAAGCGGCGGTTCTCGGCCCGCTCCTCGCCAATCCAGCCGGCAATGGTCGTCGCCGCGCCGTCGACGGGCAGCATGGCGGGCTGCTTCTCCCAGCGCCATTTCACCTCGAACTGCCCGTCTTTCAGCCCCCGGGGGCCGATGACCACGCGCAGCGGGACGCCGACCAGGTCGGCGTCGTTGAATTTCACGCCGGCCCGGGCGTCGCGGTCGTCCATGAGCACCTCGACGCCGGCCGCCTGCAAGTCGGCATACAGCCGATGGGCCGCTTGCATCGTGGCTTCGTCGGCCTTCATCGGCACGAGCAGCACCTCATACGGGGCGAGGGCCACCGGCCAGATGATGCCGTGCGCGTCGTGGCTGGTCTCGATCAGCCCGGCCAGGATGCGGTTGATGCCGATGCCGTAGCAGCCCATGATGATCGTCTGCTGCTGCTCGGCCTGGTCGAGGAACTTCGCGCCCAAGGCCTCGGAATACTTTGTTCCCAACTTGAACACGTGGCCGCCCTCGATGGCGTGCCGCTCGGTCAGCTTGCTGGAGCAACGGGGGCAGGGATCGCCGTCTTGGGCGTTGCGGAGGTCGGCGAAGTGCTCAGCGGTGAAGTCGCGGCCGAGGTTCACGCCCACCACGTGGGCGTCGGCTTCGTTCGCGCCCGTGGCGGCGTTGGCCATCGCCCGCACGTCGTAGTCGGCGTAGATGGGCAGCTTTCCGGCCAGGCCCACTGGGCCGGCGAACCCCACCGGGGCGCCGGTCACCTGCTCAATCACCTCCGGCGCGGCCAGTGCCAGTTCGCCCGCCCCGGCCGCGCGGCGAATCTTCCCCTCGTTCGCCTCGTGATCGCCGCGAATCAGCACGGCAATCGGCCTGCCGTCGGCCTCGTAGATGAGCGTCTTGATCAGGTCGGGCGGGCGGATGTTCAAGAAAGCGCTTACCTGCTCGATGGTGCTCGCCCCCGGCGTGGCTACTTTGCGCAGTGGCTGCTTGGGCACGTCGGGCGGCGCGCAGTCGCGGGCGCGAATTTCGGCCCGCTCCTGGTTGGCCGCGTAGCCGCAGTCGCGGCAGTGCAGCACGGTGTCCTCGCCGTTTTCGGCCGGGATCATGAACTCGTGACTCACGTCGCCCCCGATCGGCCCGCTTTCGGCCTCGACCGGCAGGTACTCCAGCCCGCAACGCTCGAAAATACGGCAGTACGCCGCGTACATCTTCTCGTAGCTTTCGTTGAGCGACTCCAGCGACGGGTCGAAGCTGTAGGCGTCTTTCATGAGGAACTCGCTGGTGCGCATCACGCCGAACCGGGGCCGCTCCTCGTTGCGAAACTTCGTCGAAATGTGGTACAGCGTGATGGGCAACTGCCGGTAGCTGGAAATGCGGTGGGCCACCAAGTCGGTAATGACCTCCTCGTGGGTAGGACCCAATGCCACGTGGACCTTCCTGCCCGGCCGCTGCAGGGTGAGCTTCACGAGCACGTCGCCGAAGGCGTCGACCCGGCCGGTCCGTTCCCAGAGCGACAGGGGCGACATCGACGGCATGAGCAGTTCGACCGCCCCGGCGGCGTCCATCTCCTGCCGCACGATACGCTCGGCGTTCCGCAGCGCCCGCAGGCCCAGCGGCAGGTACGTATACGCCCCGGCCATCACTTGGCTGATCATGCCGGCGCGGAGCATGAGCACGTGGCTGGGGATTTCCGCCCCCTCGGGCGTTTCCTTCATGGTGGGAATGAACGAATGGGTCCAGCGCATAGGAATTGGGGCCTTTGGGAAAGGGGTGTATTCGGGTACGGGGCCGGCGCTGGCCTGCCGAGTCTGCCCGCCGCAAAAACTCGTATTCTAGGCGATATGCCGGGTTTCGGGCAAGCCGGGTGAGCAACCGCCGGAGTCGCGGGGCTTGGTTTTCCCTCATTCGACGGGCAGGAAGGTCACTTGCCCGCACCACTCCTCCAACTCGCTGGCCGACCAGATCAACAGCAGGCCGTCGATCGCTCTGCCCACCGGCAACGATTGTGGGACCATGATAAGCCCCGGAAAAGACCCGCCCCGGCGAGCCGCCGATACGCGGCTGCCGGCATCGTGTTCACGTCGTGCGAGACCACCAGCAGTTGTTGGCGTTCGGCACACTCCAAGCCCTCGTCGGCGGAGGCAATCGGCTGCTGCCGCTGGCCCTGCTGTGGATGGACGGCATTGAGGAGGAGCCGGCCGTCGGCATGCCGCTCCATTGGCAAAGCGAATGCCGCGTGCCGGTGGCCGTGCAACGCAGCAGTTGGACCGACCCGGCGGCCACGCCGAAATCGTCAAGTTCTCCGACGATCCGGCCTTCCCATGTTCGGTGGTCGACATGACCCCGGTGTACGAGGGCCAGGCCGAATCGGCGCGGCGCGGCATGGCGCTGCTGCCCTCCGGCGAGGTACTCGTCCGGGACGAGTTGACCGGGTTAGAAGCCGGGCATCCGCGTCCGTTGGGGCATGGTCACCCCGGGCGCGCCCGGCGAGACCGGCGCGGCGGTGATTGAGCTTTCCCAGCGCGACGCCCGCCTGACATTGCGGATCCTCCCTCCACCCGACTCGGGCAAACGTGTCGCTGTCGAACCAGATGTCGAACGGATCGAACCCGCTGTAGAGGAAATAGTGGCCCAGCGCCAGTTGGCACATCCCCGGCACCCGATCGGGCGGCTGGTGCGTCATGGCGGCGCGAACTCGTTCCCGACTTGTCATGGAGTTCATCGGGCAGGTTTCCGGGCGGTCAGAGCGGCAGGCGGACCGGTCGCGGCTCCCGGTAGCACTGCTCGGCGGCGAAGAAGACCTCGTGCGTCTTCACGGCGTCGGCCAGGTTGCAGTGCGACTCGACACCGTCCCGCACGCAGGCGACGAAGTGGTCGATCTCGGCCTGGAACGGGTGATGGGTTACGTCGCTCGACTCCGGCCGGATGCCGGGCAGCTCGACCCAATCGGCGCCGGTCGTCTCGGGCGCGAACAGGCGATTGTCGCGGATCGTTCCCCGATCGCCGTAAATGCGGATCGGGAAGGTGTACGGCTGGACGGCCTCGAAGTTGACCGACACCTTGCCCACTACGCCGTTGCTGAACCGCACCAAGAGCATTTCCAGCCCGTCGTACTCCATGGAGCTTTGCTCGTACCACTGGCAGGTGGTGGGGTTGAACTGCATGGCCTTTCCTTTGCGCTTGCCGCCGGCGTAGCCGAACACCTCGACCGGGTCGGCGGCGGCGTTCGCTTCGGTCGTGGCGAACCAGCGCAGCGCGTCGACGGCGTGGCAGCCGGCCACGGCCATGGCGCTGACGGCCAGGTCCTTGCGCCGCCCCTGCTCCCAGCCGCCCCACCAATCGCTGTTGTACGATTGGTAGTCGGTCTCGACGCAAAACACCTCGCCCAGCACGCCCGCGGCCAGCCGCCCCTTGATCTGCTGGATGAGCGGATTCCAGCGGAGCACGAAACCGACCACCGTTTTCACCCCGGCCCGCTGCACCGCGTCCTGCATCCGGCGCAACTCGCCGGGCGAATTGGCCGCCGGCTTCTCGATGAGCATGTGCTTGCCGGCGGCCGCGGCGGCCAAGGCGTTCTCGCAATGGACGTGCTGCGGGGTGCAGATCGACACGAGGTCGATGCCCTCGTGCTTCAGTGCGTCTTCGACGTTGTCGTACAGCGCCGCGCCGGGAAGCTGAAACTCCTCGGCCCGTTGCCGCGCCTTGCTCAAATCGAGGTCGCAGATGGCGCGTACCTCAACATTCGGGTTCTTCGCGTAGGCGCCGATATGCTGCGTCGAAACCCAGCCGGCTCCCGCGATCAATACTCCATACTTGTCGTTTGCCATGGCAGTTCCTTTCGATTGGGAGTTCGTTGTCGCCAGGCGTGGGATACGATTCCCGCCTGGAACCGTGCGATAGGCTTCCACCCTGTCATTCGTGGTACAGGCTTCCAGCGTGTTGTGGGAAATGACAGGCTGGAAGCCTATCCCACCTTATTCGCGCACTGCCGCGAACAGGGCCTTGAGGTTTTCGGGGGGTGTGCCGACGGGCAGGGTGCAGCCGGAGCTGAGCACGAACCGGCCGTGGCCGGCGGCCTCCATCTCGCCGACCAACCGCTTTGCGGCGGCCGCCACCTCCGCCGGCGTTGCCCGCAGCAGGACCCCCACCGGGTCCAGGTTGCCCCACAAGGCCACCTCGGCGCCACACACCTTCGCCGCCCACGCCATATCCACCTGATGGTCCAGTTCCAACACGTCAGCCCCCGTGGCGGTCATCGCCGGCAACAGGTCCGTGGTATCGCCGCAGATGTGCAGTGCGACGGGTTGGCCGGTGGCCGCCCGCAATCGCTCGACCACCTGCTGCTCGAACGGGGCGGCCACGTCGGCATGAAGCGCCGGGCCGAGCAGGCCGGCGGGCGAATCGCCGCCGCTGAGCATATCGGCCCCCGCGGCGGTCAGCGCCTCGCCGTAGGCAACCGCGTAGTCGGCCGCCTTCTGCATGACGATGGTGAGCAGGTCGTCATGCTCGACGGCGGCGGTCATCGCCCGCTCGATACCCATCAGCGCGCAGGCAACGGAAAACGGATACTGGTCGAAACACGCTACGATGAACGCGTCGGGGCCGAGGGCGTCGCGCGCGCGGCGGGTGGCTCCTATCATCAGCGGATAGCGGCCGTCGCGGCGGGGGTCGGGCGGGGGAATCGCGTCGGCGTCGGCTCGCGTGCGAACCCGTGCCGCACCGTTGCCCGCCACGGGCTGGTCCTCCCGCTCGGCCGCCACCTCGGCGCCCATCGCCTCGGCGGTGACCCACGTATCGGCCGAAATCCACACGGCATCGGGTTCGAATACCTCGGCGTAGCGGACCACCGCGGCGGCCAGCGTCTCAGCGGAAAGGCTGTACTCCCGAAGCGACGCGCCTACCAGCGCGGCGCAACTGTGGACGGCCAGCGGGCCAACCGGAATATGGTCGACCCGCTCGCCGGCCAGCGCGGCCAGCA
>PWXP01000262.1 GCA_003561895.1 Planctomycetaceae bacterium
GAAAGACCCAGAACCAGCCCGAGCGCCCGAGGAAGCTCAGCGAGGCTCTCAGGGCCTCTGACGGGCCATTCCGGCAATCATCTGTCAAAGATACCCTTGTCGGCAAGACCGTGCAGGTCCGCCAAGCAATGACCACAACCGGCCACCGAGGACCGCTGGTCGCGCAACAGCTGCGCACGCCCGCGCCCAATGCCGGATCCTCGGACGCCGGTTGGCCGGGTGGGTGGCGGTGTAGAAGGATGGGACGGGGCGACGGAGCGACGGCCGTGCGTTCTCGGCGACCGGAGGTTCGAACAGCCTGGCCCTTGCCCTCGGCGGCGGTGCCGAGAGTGCAGCCGCCCCAGGGCCGCAACCGTTCGGCCGCCCTGTGGCGGGGGCTCGGGCAATCGGCGGCCACGGGAGGCCGGGAAACGGCCCGGTTGGCAAGATGGGCAACTGGGGCCGGGCTTTCGGGCCGCCGGTGGGGGGTTGTGGTGCGAATTCAGGGCAGAAATCCGGGTTCGGCGACCAGGTCAGGGGCGAATTTTGAGAAAATTCAGCTAGGTTGGACGCTGGTTGTCCAACCGGGCTGATATGATGGGTTGCAGACGGGCGAAAGCGAGGTGAAGACACCCGCGTTTGCCTGACCGGCACGACCGGCGCACCGATTTCGCCTCGGTCACGGCTGGTGCCTTGCCAGGGAGGGTGGGATGGTTGTTCCCACTCCCTGCAAGGGGTAAAATCGCGGCTTGACGATGGCGATTCGGCGCCGCGGCTTGTCGGGCGGGTTGAGGGGTGGGTTGCAGGAAAAGAAGGCCACAGCCGGTCCGGAGTGTCATCGGCGGGAAGCCCAAACATCAGGGTGCAACGAAAGGGTACGAAGACGTGAACAACTTTGGCAAGAAGGTCAGTTTCATCTGGTCGGTCGCGGACCTGCTGCGCGGGCCGTACCAGTCGCCAGGTATCTTCAAGGAGCACGAAAGATATGGAAGACGGTCGAGAATTACTGATCGCCTGGTTGCACGATCCGCCGGATAAAGCTCTGGACATCCGCGGGCACGTGGGGCGGGCGTGTCGCTATTTGTCGGCGGCGCTGGCAGCGCCGGTCGATTCCTCCGACCTGCAGGGCCACCATGCCGATCAACTCGCGTCGGCCACCGAGCGGCTGCCCATGCCCAAATGGGATGCCGAGCCGGCGGCGCTGGTCGGCGCCGACGAAGTTCAACTAATCCACCCCCTCGCCCCAAGCTGCGTAATCCGTAGCCCCGACGGCGCGACTGAAGCGGTGCGCGAGGAGGAGGTTCAACAGGTCATCGCCGAGCTTGTCGATGGCGTGGACGACCCTTCAAGCCGCTTTCACGCTTTGTGGCGGCAGTTGCCCGACCGACTTGCGAGAATCCGGCCGCTTTACGGTCGCCTCCCCGCCGATACGCGCGTGCCTGACCACACGGTCTGGCAACACCTCGACACAACGGCCGGGATCCATACCGTCCTGGCCGATCCCCATGGGGGCGTATTTCTGAGTTTCTCGATTGGGCCCGTGCAATCGTTCATTGCCGCCGCGCGCACCGTGCGCGACCTTTGGACGGGTAGCATGATCCTTTCGTGGCTCACCTTCCGGGCCATGTTGCCGATTGTCGAGCAATTGGGGCCGACGGCCATGGTGTATCCTTCCTTGCGCGGTATCCCGCTGCTTGATTTGTGGCTGAACCGGCGCGAGGCGCTGCATGGTAAGCTAACCCCTCCGGAGCAAGCCGCGCGGAAAAGCCCATGCATTCCCAACCGCTTCGTGGCCATGGTCCCTTGGGGCGAAGCCGGCGGCCGGGCCGTGCGGCTGGCCGACGATTGCCGCGCGGCGGCGGCAGGAGCATGGCGCGAGCTTGCCGGCGCCGTCCATGACGAGCTTGCGCGAAAGCTCACGGGCGAAAGCCCCGGCTGGGACCGCCATTGGAACGCCCAGGTTGACGGCTTCTTCGACCTGCGCACAAGCCTTGTTCCATGGCGCGCGTGCACCGACTCCGTACTTGCCAACCTGCTTGCAGGCACCGATGATTTCGCGACCGCCTTTCCAGAAGCGGCGGCGGTCCGCCAGCTTGAAACCGCCGTGCCCGAGTCGCACCGAGTCAACTATCCGCAGCGTTCCGCGGGCCAATGGCAATTTCGGCTGGAACTGTCGGCGCGCGCGCTGGAAGCCGACAAGGCCATTCGCCAGGTGCCGCCTCCGGCGCAGTTTGCGCCGGGCGAACGGGTGCCGGCCAAATGCAGCATGATGGGCAACATGAACAGATGGGGCCCGCCGATACGGCCGATGCCGCCGCCTTCTGGCAGAAGGCCACCGCGGACGTCCGGGTTGGCGGCGCCCGCGTTCGGGCGGGCGAGCGGCTCAGCGCGGTGGCGCTGATCAAGCGGTTTGCGGGGCCGGCGAAGCTTCAAAAGGAATTGGCGCTGCCCGACCCCCGGGACCTACGTTTCGACGACACGGCCACAATTGCCGCCGCTGAGTGGCTCCACAAGGCGCGCCACACGGGATTCGACCTGCTTGATCCCCCAAAGGTCCGCGGTAAGCACAACGACTGGAGCGGACAATGGTTGCACGCGCCCAACACGCGGGGCGAAACGGCCGATACGGACGACGCACCTTGCCCCGGCGACGTGTGGGAGCAAATACGCGCCGCACGCAAGCATCCTGAACTTGGCTCGCCACCGGCGTACTACGCCGTCTTGGTCATGGATGGCGACCACCTGGGCGAATGGCTCTCCGGCAAGAGGTCGCCCCGGGTGCGCGAGGTACTGCACCCGCAATTGCTGCGGTATTTCGAACGCTTCGAGGCGGCCGCGCCCGGCTTGGACGCTCGCCGCCCGGTCACTCCGGCGTTGCACGCTGCCATTAGCGAAGCGCTGGCCAATTTCGCCTTGCACTTCGTGCCGGAAATCGTCCAGCGGCATCGAGGCACCCTCATCTATGCCGGCGGCGACGACGTCCTGGCCCTACTACCGACAGCCAGTGCCATTCGATGCGCTGCCGAGCTGCAAGAGACCTACCGCAAGCCGTGGCATACAGACCGCAGCGGCCGCGAGCGAGCGCTGATGGGCGAAAAGGCCACCCTTAGCACGGGCTTGGCCATTGTGCATCACAAGGAAGACTTACGCTTCGCCCTGCACGCAGCCCGCGATGCTGAACAACGGGTCAAGCACGCGGGGCGCGATGCCCTTGAAATCGCTGCGTGCCGCCGCTCCGGCGAACATGCCTCCGCGCTATGCCCCTGGCCCTTCGCGGCCACCGTCAGCCATTGGGTCAACGCGTTTGAGCAGGCGGCATCCGACCGCTGGGCCTACCACGTGCGGGCGTCGCTGCGCACATTGCGAGCGCTCAAGCCCGAGGCGATGGAGGCCGAACTCCGCCGCCAAGTGAACCGGGCCGAGTGGCCCACCCGCAAGCTTGTCGATCCGTCCGGCGACGGTGAGCAGGCCGGAGAAAGACTGGCTGACGCATTTCGAGAGTATCGATTGTCCAAAGATCCGGATGGAACCCTGCGTTTTAACGATCCGGGCGACGCCCTGGAGGGCTTCATTACCCTTTGCCAAACAGCCTCGTTCCTAGCCCGTGGGAGGGACGCATGACGGAAACAGCCACGCCCATTGATCTTGGCGGACGATTGGGTTTGCTCCTGGAGCCTTTGGACCTGCTCTTCTTTCGCGACGGCCGCCCGTTCGGGGCCTCGCTGCGCGGCGAAAGTTTGAGCACGGCCATGCCGCAAACCCTTGCCGGCGCCGTCTGGACGGCAATACTGCAGGCCTACGACTGCAACTTCCAGGAATTGACTCGCCTTGTTCGTGGCGGCCAATCGTTCCGGGAAGCCGTGGATGCCATGGGGCTGCCGGCTTGGATTGCCGAAGTCGAAACGCGGGGGCCTTGGCTCGCCCGCGTGCCGCTGAAGACCCCGGCTGATGCCGTGCCCGAGGTGCTTTTCCCCATTCCGTCCTCGCTGCACTCGCCCAAGAAGGCCACCGAAAGCGAGCGGAAGCTCATTCGCCTCACACCGCTGGCAACTGCCGACCTCCTGCCCGGATGGAATCTGACCCGAACCGTTGCGGAGCCGGGCCTGCGGCCATTGTGGCACCGACTTCGCGAAGCCACGGAGCCGGCGCAGGGGTTCCTGACACCCGAGGGTATGAGGGCTTTCCTCCACGGCGACGATGTTCCGCCCAATACGTGCCTGAAGGACGAGGCCCTTTTCGGCTTCGACCATCGCACGGGTATCGGCATCTCCGCCGGCACGATGACGGCCGAGGAATCGCTGATTTACACGGCCAGCTTCCTCGCGCTGCGCGCCGAACCTTCCAAGAACCGGCAAGTCGTCCTGTACGCTGAAATTCAACTTCCGGAAGAAGCGCCCGCGCATGTCATGGACGGTATTCGGACACTTGCCCTCGGAGGCGAAGGTCGGCGGGTGGCGGTGCATCGGGCCCCGGCCCCGTTTGACTTCGCCGGGCTGAGTGCGCGGCCGTCGTCGGCGCACCGCAATTCGCTGGTTGTGCTGAGCACCCCCTGCCCATGCGGCGCGCGATGGAAACCCGCGGCATTGGCCGACCGTGTCGTGGCGGCGGCGGTGCCGGGGTCGGTTCCGGTGAGCGGGTGGGACTTGGCTCGCGGCGGTCCGAAGCCCAGCCGTTTTGCCGTGCCGGCCGGAAGTGTGTACTTCGCCGACGGTGAACTTACCAACCTGCCCTCATGCCTGGCCGACTCCGAACCGGATCGGCGGCAAGGCTGGGGGTGCTACTTGACAGGAGTATGGAACGATGACAGCAACCGGTGTTGAAAACAGCGTGTCGCGCCTGCTGTTCCTGCACGCGCAGACACCCGTCCACCCCGGCTCCGGAGCCGCACTGGACGTAATCGACCTGCCGGTCCAGCGTGAGCGGCACACGCAGTGGCCGACCGTGCCCGGCTCGACGCTCAAAGGCATCCTGCGCGACGCCTGCCGGCCGCGCGACGGCGATGTGGACGAGGAGGACTGGCTGGCGGCGTTCGGTCCGGAAACCCAGGATGCCGACAAGCACGCCGGCGCGCTGGCGGTGACCGATGCCCGCATCCTGGCCTTCCCCGTGCGGTC
>PWXP01000355.1 GCA_003561895.1 Planctomycetaceae bacterium
GAGTGATGATTATCGAGGTTGAGGATCGGTTTTGCAAGGTGGCAAAGGTTTTCTCGAAGATGCTGCAGAAGGTCCAGCGCGCGGCCGAACGGGGCGATGCGGTGCATGAGGTGGAAGAGATTGTTTCTGGAGCCGCTTACCGACCGCCAATTGGTTGATTACTATCATGCGTCGGAGTACGTCGGCAACAGTCCCCTGTGAACGGTTACGAAAGTGGGAAGTGCTACGGCGTCCAGGGCGACATTCGCGAGAATCTGCGCCGCTCGATGGGCGCCTGGAACAATTCGTCAGAAAGATGTCGGAGGAGGAACCCTGATGCATGGTCAACCCAAGGCGATGATGAACACGGCAATCCACCCGTGCGGCACCCCGACGGCGCACCGCGGCACCGGGTTGTGCCGCCTGCTGGTCTTCCTTGGCGCCGCCTCGGTTGCCTCGGTGTGCGGCGGGCAGGATGCCGGTGGTTCACGCGACGCCGTCTTGACAAGTCTGGGCGACCGGGTAAGCCTGTTCTTCGAGAGTCTTTCCCGCGATCAAACGCGGGACGCGTTCGGCGAACTGCTCACCGGAAGCCCCCTGGCGGATCGGGAAGACGACGTGGAGCAGTTGGTTGCGCAGACCGCGCAACTGGCCACAAAGTACGGCCGTTACCGGGGCGCCGAGCAGATTGGTGTGCGCCGCGTCGGGCAGGACGTGGTGCTGCTTCGATACCTGGGTAAGTACGAGCAGTGCCCCGTGGTGTGGACGTTCGTCTTCTACCGGCCGCCGCCGCCCGCCGGAACGACCGCGCCCGAGCCCGAGGCGTGGCGGATCGTCAGCGTCCAATTCCACATCGAGTGGGAGCAGTTGTGGGAGCCGGCGCCTTGAGCGGCCTTCCGCAGGACGCGTCCGTCAGGCTTCTTTGAGCGCTGCAATCAAATCGAGCATGGCTTTCTTGCCGTCGGCGAAGAACATCAGGCAGTTGTCGGCGGCGAACAGCGGGTTGGGGATGCCGGCAAAGCCGGGGCTGAGGCTCCGCTTCACCACGACGACGGTCCGGGCCTTGTCGACGTCGAGGATGGGCATGCCGCCGATAGCGCTGCGGGGGTCGCGAGCGAAGGGGTTGACCACGTCGTTGGCCCCGATGACCAGCACGACGTCGGTTTGCGCGAAGCTCGGGTTGATTGCATCCATCTCCTTGAGTTTCTCGTACGGCCCCTCGGCCTCGGCCAGCAGCACGTTCATGTGGCCCGGCATGCGGCCGGCCACCGGGTGAACGGCGTACTCGACCTCGACCCCGCGCGATTCGAGCAGGTCGCCCAGGTCGCGCACGGCGTGCTGCGCCTGGGCCACGGCCATGCCGTAGCCGGGCACGATGACGGCGCGGCGGGCGTTGTCGTACAGCATGGCCACCTCCTCGGCCGACGTGGCCTTCACCCGCCCGCCATACACCTCGTCGGCCGTGGCGTCGGCCTCGCCCGGCGCCAACACGCCGAACAGCACGTTCCCCAGCGAGCGGTTCATCGCTTTGCACATGATGTTCGTGAGGATCAGCCCCGAGGCGCCCACCAGCGACCCGGCGATGATCAGCACCGAGTTGCTCAATACAAAGCCGGTGGCGCACGCCGCCAGACCGCTGTAGGAGTTCAGCAGGGCGATGACCACGGGCATGTCGGCCCCCCCGATGGGGTTGACGAGGAACCAGCCGAGCACCGAGGCGATGACGACCAGGGTCCAGAACATCATCGCCGGCGCGGGCGACATCAGCGAGGCGGCCAGCAGGGCCGCGCATAAGACGGCCAGGCCGACGTTCAGCGACTGCATGCCGGGAAACAGCCACGGTTTCTTGAACTTCTGGAACTCGCGCAGCTTGCAGAAGGCCAGCAAGCTGCCCCAGAAGGTGACCGCGCCGATCAGGCCGGCCAGGAACGCGGCGATCATCGAGTCGTCGAACACCGGGGCGCCCCACCCGGCGCCGGCCATGGTGTCGTAAGCCCTGCGGCGGGTCAGTTCGGCCCCGGCCACGAACACGCTCGCGCCGCCGCCGAACCCGTTGAACAGGGCCACCAGTTCCGGCATGGCGGTCATTTCGATCTTCACCGCCACCACGGCGCCGATCAGCCCGCCGATCACCAGCCCCACGATGATGAGCGTATAGCCGACCACGTCGTGGTGAATGAGCGTGGCGAGCACCGCCACGAGCATGCCGAGGGCGCCGAGCAGGTTCCCGCGTACGGCGGTTCGCGGGTGGGTGAGGCCCTTCAGTCCGAGGATGAACAGAACGGCCGCTACCAGGTACGCCAGCGCGATAATCGTTGTTTGGTCCATAACAATGAAGCCGCGACCGTGGGGCGCGGGGCGTTTGGGCGACCGCTGGTCGCCGGGTGTTCGGAGCGACCGTTGGTCGCCGTGTTGTGGGCGCGACCACCGGTCGCGGTCTTATTCGTGGGGGCGTTTGCGTCGGAACATTTCCAACATGCGGTTGGTCACGAGGAATCCGCCCACGACGTTGATCGTGGCCAGG
Source organism: Planctomycetaceae bacterium (assembly GCA_003561895.1). Classification (GTDB taxonomy): domain Bacteria; phylum Planctomycetota; class Planctomycetia; order Pirellulales; family Thermoguttaceae; genus PWXP01. The sequence continues at coordinate 2,504 of PWXP01000355.1, forward strand.
ATGACGGCCAGCGTGCCCAGGACGGCCACGGCCGTTTGGTTTTCGTGTCCGGCCGCCAGCAGCGCCCCGACCAGCGTGATGCCGGAAATGGCGTTGCTGCCCGACATCAGCGGCGTGTGCAGCGTGGGCGGAATCTTGGTGATGATTTCGAGGCCCACGAAGATGGCCAGCACGAAGATCGTAAGCGCGGCCAGCAGGGGCAGGGCGGGTTGGCCGGCGGCTCCGCTCTCGGCGGCCAGCAGGATCAACGAACTTGCGTTCATTCGGAAGTCTCCTCGGGGGTTGCGCCGGCCGGGGCCGGTCGCTCAATGCCCAGCAGGTCGCACACCTGCGGGTGAACGATATTTCCGTCGCGGGCAACGAGCGTATCGCGGGTGATTTCGTCGGTGAGGTCGAGTTTCAGTTGACCGTCGGACACCAGGTGCAGCAGGAACGTCGTGATGTTCTTCGCGTACATCTGGCTGGCATGGTAGGGCACCTCGGACGGCAGATTCGTCGGACCCAGGATGGTGACGTTCCCCTCGGTTACCGTTTTTCCCGGCTGGGTCAACTCGCAGTTGCCGCCGCGCTCGGCGGCCAGGTCCATCACGACGGAACCGACCGGCATACCGGCAACCATTTCCTTGGTCAGCAGGGTAGGCGCTTTTTTACCGGGCACCGCGGCGGTCGTGACCACGAGGTCGGTTTCGGCGAGCACGCGGGCCATCATTTCGCGTTGCTTGCGGTAGAATTCCTCGTCCATTTGCCGGGCGTAGCCGCCCCGATCTTCGGCGCCCGCGGCGTCGAGGTCGAACTCGACGAACTTGGCGCCCAGGCTTTGCACCTGCTCCTTGACGGCGGAGCGGACATCGTAGGCCGAGACGACGGCGCCGAGCCGGCGGGCGGTGGCGATGGCTTGCAGCCCGGCCACCCCCGCCCCGAGGATGAACACCTTGGCCGGCGAGAGGGTTCCGGCGGCTGTCATGAGCATGGGGAACATTTTGGGTAAGGCGATAGCCCCCAGCAGGACCGCCCGGTAGCCCGCCACGGTGGCCATGGCCGAAAGCACGTCCATGCTTTGGGCGCGGGTAATGCGGGGCATTAACTCCAAAGCGAAGAGGGTTACGCCTTTGCGGGCCATTTCGCGGGCGGCCTTGGGGGCCCCGAGCGGGTCGGCCATCCCAATCAGGGACTGCCCGGCACGCAGATGTTCGAGATCGGCCTTGCCGGCCTCGGGGTTGGCCCCGGCGGCACGGACGCTCAGCAGCACGTCGGCCGAGAACACTTGGCTGCGATTCTGCGCAATTCGGGCACCCTTTGCGGCGTAGAGGTCGTCCGGGTACCCAGCCGGGGCTCCGGCACCGGCCTCCAGGCGGACCTCCAGGCCAGCCTTGATGAGGGACGGGAGGACGGCGGGTACCAAGGCAACTCGCTGTTCGCCGGGAAATGACTCCTTCAGCACGCCAACAATCATTGGTCTGCCGCCATTGTTTACCTTGAAATATGGGTTTGTTCCGTTGGGTGGACATTATTGCACGCGGCTCGCCGGCTGAAAACCCCCCCGCATGGATTGAATGCGACTCCTTGTAGCGGTGTTTTTCGGCTCATCGCCTACCGGCGCGCCGGCCGAAACAGAGAAGATCGGCCTATCCCGATCGCGCGTAGGGGTGGGCGGGCGACTACTTCCACAGAGGGGAAGCATGCCGCTTCATCAAAAAATCCGGTGGGGGACGGCTTGCCAAGCCTGGCGGCCGGGGTTAAATTATGGGTTTGCCCACGCCTGTCTGGGCCGGAGTCCGGGCAGAATCGAGACTTTCCGCAGAGACACGGAACAATGCATTCAACGAAAACGTATATGGCCAAACCGGGCGACGTCGAGGCCAAGTGGTGGCTAGTCGACGGGACGGACCGGGTGGTCGGCCGACTGGCCAGCGATATCGCGATGCGCCTGATGGGCAAGCATCGGCCCACGTACACCCCGCACCTCGACACCGGCGACTTTGTCATCGTCGTTAACGCGGAAAAGGTAACCTTTACCGGCAAAAAGTGGCAACAAAAGGCCTACACGTGGTACACGGGCTATCCGGGGCTCCGAAGTGAAACGGCCGCACGTCGCTTCGAACGGCGGCCCGAATTGATCCTCCGCGAGGCCGTCCGGCGAATGCTCCCGAAGAACAAGCTGGGCCGGAAAATGCTGTCGAAACTGAAGGTCTACGTCGGCAGCCAGCACCCGCACCAGGCGCAGTTGCCGGAACCGATTGAACTCGGATCGAAATGAAAGCAGCGAGTTCCCCCTCCCGCCCGGCAGGTGGAACTCGCACGACAGACCCCTGGAGGCATACAGATTGATGACCACGGCCATACAAGATTTTCTGGGCACCGGGCGCCGCAAGAGTTCGATCGCCCGAGTTCGCGTTCGAGCCGGTGACGGCAAGATTGCTATCAATGACCGCTCGTTGGACGCGTTTTTCCCCAACCTTCAGCAGCGGAACGCCGTGACGGCGCCGCTGGAGCAGACCGGCGTGCGCGAGCGGGTCGACGTAGTGGTGCGGGTCGACGGCGGCGGCATTACCGGCCAGGCCGACGCCTGCAAGCTGGGCATTGCCCGGGCCCTGAAACGCTTCGACTCGGAACTCGAGCACGCGTTGCGCGACAGCGGGCTGTTGACCCGCGACGGCCGCATGAAAGAGCGCAAGAAGTACGGGCTTCGCGGCGCCCGCCGTGGGACCCAGTTCTCGAAGCGGTAGCGGCCGGCGGATCCTTGGCCCGACGAACACCCTGTGTTGGAGGTCACGCTTTAGCGTGCGAGCCAAGCATTGGCCATTCCGGTACGCTGAAGCGTGAACGCCAACAGCGGCCAAATCCGGCACGCTGAAGCGTGAACTCCAACCACCCTGGGAAGGGCCATGCCTCATCGGAACCTCATCGTCCTGCTGGTCGCGGCGATCGCGGCGATCGTCTGCCATCACCGGGTGGAGACCAACCGTTACGGGCGGGTACTGGTCGACGCGATGGGCCAGATCGAGCGGCGGTACGTTGAGCCGATCGACGCCGGCGAGCTGTTCGAGGGCGCCATGGAGGGCATGGTCCGGCGGCTCAACGACCCGTATTCCCAATTCGTCACCGCCAGCGACCTCCAGCAGTTCAACGAGTCGCTCCAGCAGGAGTTCGGCGGGGTGGGCATGGAGGGTTCTCAAGACCCGAAGACCCGCCAGCTTCGAGTGGTCGCCCCGCTGTACGGAACGCCCGCCTATGAGGCCGGAATCCGCGCCGGCGACCGCATCCTGCGGATTGAACGGCGCGGCACGCACGGGCTGTCGCTGGCCGACGCGGTCCGCCTAATGCGAGGCAGGCCCGGCACGACCGTCACGCTCCAGGTGCTACACGCCGGCCAGTCGGAGCCGGTGGAGTTGACCCTCCGCCGCCGGCGAATCCCCATCGACACCGTGCTGGGCGACACCCGCAATCCCGACGGCACCTGGAACTTCACCATCGAGGGCCACCCGGAGGTCGGCTACGCGCGAGTCAATGCCTTTTCGCCCGAAACGGCCGACCACCTGCGAAGGGTGCTCGAAGTGCTGCTCGACGGGGAGATGCAGAAGCTGGTGCTCGACCTGCGTGACGATCCGGGCGGACTGCTCGACGCCGCGGTCCATCTGTCGGACCTGTTTTTGCGCGAGGGCCTGATCGTCTCGGTGCGTCGTCGCGACGGTTCGGAAAGCTATTTCGCCCGCCCACGCGGCACCTTGCCCGACTTCCCTATGGTCGTCCTGGTGAACCAGCACAGCGCGAGCGCCAGCGAAATCGTCGCCGCTTGCCTGAAGGACCACGGGCGGGCAAAGATTGCCGGGCAGCGTACCTATGGAAAGGGCACCGTTCAGCAGGTGCTCGACCTCGAGGGCGGGCAGGGGGCGCTGAAACTCACCACGGCCAGCTATTGGCGGCCCAGCGGGCAGAACATCAACCGCCATGTCGACTCGACCAAGGAGGATGACTGGGGCGTGCGCCCCAGCCCCAGCTTGGAGGTCCAACTCGAGGGCGAAGAGTACGCCCAGCTTCGCGCCTGGCGGCTGCGCCGCGGCATCCCCCGCGAAAACGACGCCGTGCCCGACAATGAAGAACCCGCCGACTTCGTCGACCGCCAGCTCCAGCGCGCGGTCGAATATCTGCAGAGCGATGCCGAAACGGACCTGTAGCGGCCCCGTTGGAGGTCACGCTTGAGCCCGCATTATTCATGTAGGGCTGCTGAAAGAGGCTGGGAGTTTCCATGCTGAGCCCTCCGGGTTGAGCAATCCGTGAAACGCGCCAATAACATGTCATTAAGTGCAACCCGGATACCGGCAGGCTGTCAACGGCTCTGCCGTCCCCAGAAAAAGCGATCTGCACCTAGGTAACCGTTCGCGGGGCGGCGCGGGCTGTTTTCTCTGCTCGATGCGAAGGGGACAGTCCCATTTTCGCGGCGGAAACGGTGGATCATTGGGCAAAAACGCCCTTTGTGCCGCGAAAATTGGGACAGTCCCCCTGTGAACGGCTACGCACCTAGAAACGGAAGAGCCAGAAAAAAGAGCCTGTCAACGCCCCGCCCGCTTGACCGCCCCGAAGCTGAAGAGGCGCTCCAATACCGATCTCTTACCCGGCGCTTCCGCCGGGAGGGCTTTTTCGTCCGAAGCGAGGGCCCGGGCCAGCCCGACGACCGACTGCGTAATGGCCGTCTTCGGGGCCTGCTCCAGCAGCGGCACCCCGTTGTTGCGCACCTCGACCATGGTGCGGTAGTCGTTGGGAAGCTGCCAGAAGATTTCCTTGCCGATGGTCTCTTCGGCCTTCTTCAGCGTGATCTGCCCCTGCTCGAGCCCCGCCCGATTCACCACAATCCTCACCTTGCCGGCCATGTTGTCCATCTCGCCGAAGGACATCATCAGCCGCACCACGTTGCGCAGGCAGGGCAGGTCCAACTGCGTCACCAGCAGAATGTGGTTGGCCATCTCCAGCGCCATCATGTCGATGTTGCTGAAGCTCTTTGACAGATCGAGCACTAGGTGCGTGAACGTGGCCTTCAGCAGCCCGATCACGCGCTGCAAGTCTTCGGCCCCGATCAGCCGCACGTCTTCAATTTGTACCGGGCGAGGCAGCAGGTACAAGCCCGACGAGTGCTTCGTCAGCGAACGCTTCAGCAGCGTAAAGTCGAGCCGGGTAACGTTTTGGGCCACGTCGACCAGCGTGTAGTCGGGGATGGTGTCGAGGAAGACGTCGGCGTCGCCGAGGCAGAGGTCCAGGTCGATCAGGGCCACGGAATTCATCTCGTGCGCGGCCAGCGCGCAGCCGAGGTTGACGGCGACACTGGTGGTGCCCACGCCGCCGGTGGCGCCGGCCACGGCGATGACTTGGCTGCCGCGGGGCCGGCCCGACCCGTTCCCCGTGCGGCGCTCGCTGATCCGGCCCAGCGCCCCGAGCAGGTCCTCGATGCGCACCGGCCGGGTTAGGAATTCCTTGGCCCCCGCCCGAAGCGCCTGGAGAATCAGGTTGCCGTCGCTGGACGAACTCACCACCAGCACGGCGCAGGCGGGCGAGGCCTCGCCAAGTTGAGCAACCAATTCGAGTGCCTTTTCCGGGTCCGTGTCGATGCAAACCAGTCCGATGTCCGGAGTGGTCTGCGCGACCACGTCGCCGAAGAATTCGTAGCGGGAGCACTCGGCCTCCAGCCATATCATGTCCATCCCCAGCAGCATCGATTTCATCGATTCGCGCTGGGTGTCGTCCGGATCGACCAGGGCCAAGCGTAAGACATTGCTCATATTCTACTGTAGGACATCATAGCCGACCGGGCCGAGGAAAACCGGCGACGGGGCGTCCTCGGCCGTACGCGACTGCTGGGCGGCCGGTTGCGGACCTTGCCGGGGAGGCGATCCGTGCGGACGCACCGCCATGCCACCTGATGGAGGAGGCAACGCCCCATGCCTTCCCCCCGCTGGAGTGGCGCGGCTGCCAACTGCGGCCGCCGAAACGTCGGGCGGAGGATCGGCCGGTGGCGGCTCGAACGTCCGGCCGGGGTCGGTCGGTCCGGGTTGGAGCATATCGGCCCCTCCCGGCAGCGGGGTTCCCTCGAGCATTTCCTCGTCGCCCCAGCCGCCCACCATGCCCGGCTGACCGCCGGGGGGCGTGCAGCCCGCACAACCGGTGCCGCAGGGGGGATAGCAGTTGGGGACCTCCAGATGGCCTTTCATGTAAAGGTCGCAGTCGTTCGGCATGGTGGTTCCCGTGCCGGGACCGCAAAGCGGCACCTCGTGGGCATCCATGGCCTCGACCAATTCGGGCGTGACCAGGATCAGCAACTCGACTTCGTTGTTGCGGTGGTGCACGCGGCGGAACAAGGCCCCGATGTAGGGCACCTCGCTGGCCCAGGGAAGCCCCCGGTTCTCCGACTCGACCCGCGTTTGCACCAGTCCGGCAATCGCCAGCGTCTGTCCTGCGTTCAGTTCCACGCCCGTGTCGACCTCGCGCGGGCGGAGGCCGGGAACGGTGGTCGAGTCGATCGTGACGCTTCGCGTATTGTCGATCTCACTCACCCGAGGACGCACCTCCAGGCGGATGCGGCCGTTGCCCAGAACAATAGGCACGAAGTCGACCTGCGTGCCGAACTTCTTGTACTCGATCGATACAGTGCCCAGGCTTTGCGGCACCAGGATGGGAAATTCGCCGCCCACTTGGAAGAACGCCGGCCGGCCACTCACGGTCACCAGCGTCGGCTCCGCGAGCACTTTCATGAGTTGATCTTGGCGCATTGCCTCCAGCACGCCGAAAAACGCGCTGGATCCATCCATCACCCCAAAGGAGAAGGTTTCCTGCCCCGTAGTGTTAATACTGCCGCCGAAGGCGCTGATCAGCCCACTGATACTCGACACCATGAAATCCTGACCCGAGAAATACGCAAAGTCGAACCCCAAAGCCCGCAGCTTCGTCCGCGAAACCTCCATTACCCGCACGTGCAGCAGAATCTGGTGCACCCCGCTGACGGTCATCGCGGGAATGACCTTCGGGTAGTACTCTTCGGCAATCCGCGTGATGAGGCGGACGTGTTCGGGCTGGTCGACATAGCCGGAAATCATCACCCCGCTGCCGACAGGCACGACGTTCACATTGGCGTTGGGAAACTGGCTTTCCAGCAGCAGCTCCAGCTCGCGCACGTCGCGGTAGACGATCACGTCGATCGTGTAAATTTCGTTGTCCTCGCCCCAGAGGTTGATTTGGGTCACGCCGGGATTCTTTGCGGAAACCTGGATGACGTTTGGCGCCAAGGGGGTCAGGTCCACGATTTCTGGGTTGTTCACCTGCGCCTCGGGAACCTTCTGCTCCATCTCCAGGCGCCGGCTGGCGTTGACGGTCATTTCCAGCCGTTGCTGGAGGCTGGTGACCTTATAGACGAGCGAAGGCGGGCGTGAGGGATCGAATACGCCGGGCTTCCGACCTCCCTGGCCCCAAGCCGTCGATACCAGTGCGCCGCAAAGAAGCGGTAAAATGCCGGCAAGGATAAAGTATCGGAATAAAGCGCCGCCGGGACGCAACGCCGAGAGCGTAGGCTTCCACATCCGTGAGTTCCTTGAAGCTTTCTATGAGGGCCGACCAGTCCGTGGCGGCCCATTCCTCGTTACTAATGGGGGCGTTACTAGGGGGATTCTAGTCTGGCATGTCCTCGTCCTTGGGAGGGGTGTCGATCGCCGGCGCCTCGCCGACGGGGCTCCCCGACGGGGTAGCCTGCTGCGGCTGGGCCGATGACCGCCCGTCCGGTTCGGCCGCCGGCGGGGGCGGGGCCGTCGGGCGGTGGCGCCACGTCGAGCCGCGCCCGCCCGGTTTCGACGCCTCCTCAAGCTCGACATCGTCGACCCGCCCGGCACGCACGATGCGTATGTTCCACGTGGTGTTCTCGGGCGCGGGCGGGATGGGTTGTGGTCGGGGGATCGCGGCCTCCTCGTCTTCTCCCGCCTCCGCCTTCTGTCTGACGAAGTCGAGGAAATCCTGCATCTGGCCGTCCGGGATCCCGCTGACCGGCTCCACAGGCGATTCCTTGTGACGCACTCCGCCCTCGAACCCTCGGAGGATGTCCTGGGCGGTCGCGACGGTCAAGTCGGCCTGCTCGTCGTCTTCCGGGCTGCGGAGCGCCAGCCGGATCTTGCCCATCTCGCCGGCCAGGGTCACCTTCTGGGCCTGGGTGGGGGTGACCAGCAACGAGACGGTCTGCGCGTTGGTAATGGAGCGCTGATCGGCTTCCTCATCAAGGGTGAACTGGTCGTTGACCGCGAACACCCGGATGTCCTGCAAGACGGTTCGCGTCGAAGTCTCGGGAATACTGGCCGTTCGCGTCTGGGTGAGGTAGACCACGACATCCACACGGTCGCCCGGCAGGATGAGCCCAGCACCGCCGGAGACCCGATCGACCTTCACCGACACGACACGAAGGCCCTTGGGGATCAAGGGGCTGATTCCACCGCCGATTTCGCCCGGTTTGAGCAGTTTGCGTTCGATAATCGGCTCGCCGGCGAAGAAGCGGGTGCGCGCCCGCCGACCTTGGACGTCTTCGATCCGGGTCAGCGCCCCCTCCGGCACGCGGTCCTTCGGCCAGGGTTCGAGCTTGAGCACTGGGGCGGTAAGTGGTACGCCCAGGGGGATGTCGTTGAGCGCAACAAAGATGCTTTGCGTTTCCGCCGAGGGGGCGGATGGGTCGGTTTGGCGGTTGGCGATGACCTGGGTCACCCCGATTGACGCCACCAGACCGCAACCCAGCGCAAACACCAGTAGTGCCAGCGATTTTCCTCGCATAACGCCCCCTTTACGCGTTCGGCCCCCGCGGTAGCGAGAAGCTCCACCGGCCTAGGAAACTCCTTGCGCCACCACGGGGTGCCCCGTCGGGGCGCAATACTCGCGGTCGAGGAGAATTCCATCCTCTGGTAACCAACATTGGCAACCAAGGCCGGGTATCTTGACTCAATTAGCTGCGGGAGTTTTTCCTTTATTCATTCGGCAAAATCGGTAAACTTTCTCCAGCTTGAATTCAGATCAACATCCCCGACCAGGCAAAATAGGTAATCGTGCCAATGGCGATGGGAATGGCGTACGGCAGGAGCATCATCGAACCCTTGCGCTGTTCGGCCATCTTGGCAAGTACCTCGGGATTGCGAACAATCATCATCTCGATGAGGATTGCCAGGAACTGGGCCTTGTGCTGCCGGAATTTGCGCGCGTAGAGCACCATAGCCACCGCCAGCATGCCTCCGACCATGGCCGAGGCGCAGAAGGCATAGAAGGTGACCGTACCCCACACCCAGGCCCCGACGCCGGCCAGTAGTTTCACGTCGCCGGCACCCATGCCGCCCACCGCGTAGGCCGGCAGCAGCAACAGCAGCCCCACGCCGGTACCCATCAGGCTCCAACCGAGCCCCGCCCAGCCGAACCACAACGCACTGTACCCCCAGCCGGCCATCGCGAACGGGAAGGTAAGCCAATTGGGCACCTTCAGCTTCCGGCCGTCGATGACCGCCGCGGCCACCAGCACGGCGCTGACCAGCCAAATATGCCAGTTTTCGACCACACCGGTGGAAACTTCGGTGAGGAACGACATGATGTGTTACTCCGGGTTTTCGGGGAGGGATGGATTTCCTCTACCACAATGTATAGCTCAAAAAATGCCCCCTCGGCGCCAAAAGCCGGCGCCGAGGGGGTTTCCGGTCAGGATCGGACGATGGGCCCGCCCGCAGAGCGGTCCGTCAGGTTGGAAGAGGCACTGTTGCGAACAGCCTTCAGCCTCCTCATCATTCTGCCATTTGACCGAGTTCGCCGGAGATCTCGTCGAACGTCTCACGCGCGCCGGTCCCAACGGCACTGATGGCCGTCAAGCACACCACGATGATCAGCGCCAACATGACCGCGTACTCGACGGCGGTGGGCCCGTCCTCTGAAACGAGGAAACGATGCATCTTCAAAGCAAGCGACTTCATGAGTGTTCCTCCATTCCAGCTTCACGCCTCGGCGCCGAGCATGACTGCGGGGCGCCGGCGGTGAACCGGAACCGAAAACAGGATTGGGCTCCTTCGAGTGTCGCGACGGATTGCCCGCCGCGGGCCTGCGGCCACCTTCCGGAACCCTATCTTGGAAAAACGCGCCTCTCCCCCATCGCCAGCCGAATTCACACGGTGTTACCCTTTCGGCAGCCAGGCTTCCGACGGCTTGCGCCGCCGGCCCTTGGCTTTGCGCCCCGGCCTTCCGACCGGTTTGCCTTTTCGAGGGTTCTGAGGCTTGCAGGCCTCGTTTTGATTCAGGTGGTCCGCCGAGCAAAAGGAGTTTCTCGAACGTGTCTTCCGGCGGAGAACTCCACCCTCCTCCGGACAGCCTCGCGGCCGTCCGCGTGCCACTCGGCACTCGCGTGCCGTTGGCCTCTGTAATGAAACCTAGTTCGGATTCGCAGGATGTCAAATCGCAAGCTGACGATCATGGCTTCCCCCCGGCAGGGCGGGCCGCCTGCGCCAGGCTTGCGGGAGCGGTTACAATGGTGGAAAGCGGCGGGCCCGCGATCGCGCCGGCGGTGCAGGAACAAGCTTCCGGCGGCCACGCTGTGGCCCTGTTGGAGTTCACGCTTTAGCGTGCCGGGGATCGCCCGTGCCTGGTTCACACGCTAAAGCGTGAACTCCAACCGAGCTGAACTGCGAGCCCGTTGGCGCACCATCCCGCCCGATTGCAGAAAGAGGCACCGCATGTCGCTTTTCGACGCCGCCGAAGACACCCACCGCCGCGAGGCGCAGCCGCTGGCCGCACGCATGCGGCCGCGCACCTTGGCCGAGTTCGTCGGCCAGGAGCACTTCCTCGGCGAGGGCCGCCTCCTGCGGAGGCTGATCGCGGCCGACCGGCTCGGGTCGGTCGTGTTCTACGGTCCGCCGGGAACCGGGAAGACCACGCTCGCCCGACTGCTGGCCACCGAAAGCCGAAGCCACTTCCAGCAGCTCAGCGCCGTGGCCGGCGGCGTGAAGGAGCTGCGCCAGGTGCTGGCCGAGGCCGAGGACCGCCTGACCGCCTCCGGCCGGCGCACGCTCCTGATGATTGACGAGATGCACCGGTTCAACAAGGCGCAGCAGGACGTGCTCTTGCCCGGCGTCGAGGAGGGGGTGGTCATCCTCGTGGGGGCGACCACCGAAAACCCGTTCTTCACGATCAATTCGGCCTTGATCAGCCGCAGCCGGGTGTTCCAATTCCAGCCGCTTTCTCCCGCCGACATCAAGACCCTGTTGCGCCGGGCCGCCGACGACGCGGAGCGGGGCCTGGGCCGCTGCGACGTGCGGCTCCACGACGACGCGCTGGAGTTCCTGGCCGAAGTGAGCGACGGCGACGCCCGCCGCGCCCTCGCGGCCCTCGAGGTGGGTGTGCTTTCTACTCAGACCCGGCCGGTCGAGTTCACCCTCGCTCTGGCGCGCGAATCGGTCCAGCGCAAAGCGATCGATTACGACCGGGCGGGCGACTTGCATTACGACACCATCAGCGCGCTGATCAAGAGTATCCGCGGCAGCGATCCCGACGCCGCCCTGTACTGGCTCGCCCGCATGTTGGAAGGCGGCGAGGACGTCCGCTTCCTGGCCCGCCGCCTGGTCATCCTGGCCAGCGAAGACGTGGGCAACGCCGACCCGGCGGCCCTGCCCCTGGCCGTGGCCGCCGCCCATGCCTGCGAGCTGGTCGGGTTGCCCGAGTGCGAGCTGACCCTGGCCCAGGCGGCCACCTACTTGGCCTGCGCGCCGAAGTCGAACGCCTCGTGCGTGGGCGTTGGCGAGGCGAAGCGGGACGTGCGCGAGGGCCGCGTGCTGCCGGTGCCGGTGCACCTGCGCGACCGCCACTACGCCGGGGCGAAGCGGCTGAAGCACGGCGAGGGCTACCAGTACGCCCACGACCAGCCGGGTGCGGTGGCCGCGCAGGATTACCTGGGGGTCGAGCGGCAGTATTACCGCCCCACCGACCGCGGCTTCGAAGGCGAATTGGCCGAACGGCTCATGGCGATTCGGCAGCGGCTGAAGGCGGAAGGGTGAGCCACCTCCGGGGGGGTTGCTACCGCACGTGGCCCGTGCGTCCCCGCGCCGGTATAATTGGCCCGATCGCCCAGCATTGCGGCAAAGGGGCGGTTCTGCGGCGATGACGGCCGCGATTGTTTGACGGTTGCGAATTTGCAGCGCATGCTTGAAAGATCGGTCTGCGAAGGGGCGGACGCACAGGGGAATTATGCACATTATTACGGGAATACTACTTGCGGGGCTGCTGGGTCGGAAAAGGCGTCCCTCCGTGCTGCCCATGCTGCGCAGCGGACCGGTGCAAACCGACCACCTTCTGCCCGGCCGGGTGCGCTTCCGCGTTCCGAGCCTGGTCGGGGCGCCGGAGCGGGCCGAGGGCCTCGCGGAACGGCTCCGCACGCTGGAGGGGGTCCGGCAGGTCCGAGTTGCCCCAACGACCGGAAGTGTCCTGATCGAATACGGCGACGCGGTTGTTCAGCCGGAACTGCTGTTCGCCGCCACCGTCCGGCTATTGGATCTGGAGAAGGAATTGGAGCGCACCGCCCGGCCGGCGCTGGTTCGCGAGTTGCGAACGGTGCTCGATAGCCTGAACCGGGTGGTGTACGACCGCACGTCGGGCGTGCTCGACTTCTCCTCCGGTCTCCTCCTGCTGCTGGCGCTGGTAGGCCTGCGAAAAACCATGCAGGAGGGCGCCAGGGCGCTGCCGGCCGGGTTCACCCTCGTGTGGTGGGGGCTGCACCAGCTTCTCGGCCACGGCAGCCATGAAGCGGAGTGACCGATGATCTGGCGCAAACCCAAGCCGCTGCTCAGTTGCGAGGTGCTCCACCGGCTGCCGGGCCGCGCGCGCATCGGCTGCCGCGCGTTGCGGTATCTGGGTTCGCACGGGCAGGAAATCCGCCGTCGGCTGGAGGACCTCGTCCCCGTCCATGCCGCCCGCCTCTCCGCCCGAACCGAGAACGTCCTGGTCCATTACAATCCGCGGCAGGCGACGCTGGACGACATCGTCGAGCAGGTCGAGTCGATCCTGGGCGCCTACGCACTGGTGGCCTACAAGGCCGAGCGGACCGTCCAAGACGCCCCGACGGTAAACGAGCGGCGGTTGCAGGAGGAGCCCATCTCGGAAATGCTCGCCCGCATCGGGGTCACTACCGGCACCCTGGCCTACTCGCAGCTTGGCAAGCGGGCCATGCAGCCGCCGACCACGCTCCTGGACTCCTTCCTCTCGATGCCCGCACTGACCGCCATGTCGCTGGCGTGGCCCATTTTCCGCAGCGGCACGAACTCGCTCGTCACTCGCGGGCGGCCCAACGCCGACACCCTCAGCGCCACGGCCATCCTGGCCAGCATCCTGGCCGGCCGGGGATGGTCGGCCCTGACCATCATCTGGCTGGCCGACATCGCCGAACTGCTCACCGCCTACACCATGGGCCGCACCCGGCGGGCCATTCGCGAGATGCTTTCGGTGGGCGAAGACGTCGTATGGCGGCTGGCCGACGACGACACCGAGCAGCGGGTTGGGCTGGACGAACTGGCCGTCGGCGACCGCATCATGGTGCACACGGGCGAGAAGATCAGCGTGGACGGGCAGGTCGAGTCGGGCGAGGCGGCCGTCGATCAGGCCTCCATTACCGGCGAGTTCATGCCGCTGCGCAAAGTCGCCGGCGACGAGGTGTTCGCCGGCACGGTGGTCAAGAGCGGGCGCATCGTCGTGCGGGCCCAGAGAGTGGGCGATCAGACCGCCGTGGCACGCATCGTCCACCTCGTCGAGGAGGCCACCCACCGCAAGGCCAGCGTCCAAAACATCGCCGATCGCACCTCCGCCCAGTTGATTCCCGTGAACTTCATGTTGGCGGGCATGGTGTATCTGGTCACCGGCAGCGCGGGCCGGGCGCTGAACATGCTCATTATCGACTATTCCTGCGGCGTCCGCCTGTCGACGGCCACAGCCCTTTCCGCTTCCATCTGCACGGCCGCCCGAAACGGCATCCTCATCAAGGGCAGCAACTACCTCGAACTGCTTTCCGAGGCTGATACGCTCATCTTCGACAAGACCGGCACTATGACCGAAGGCCGCCCGCAGGTAAGCAGCGTCACGCCGGCCGACGAGCGGGTCTCGGGCCGGGAACTCTTGCAGCTTGCCGCCGCCGCCGAGGAATCGAGCACGCATCCGCTGGCGGTGGCCGTGGTGGAGAAGGTGCGCCGCTCGGGCCTGCCGGTTCCCTTGCACTCGAACACGCAGGTTCACACCGCGCGGGGCGTCGAGGCCGACGTGGCGGGCCGCCGCGTCCGGGTGGGCAGCCGGCGGTTCATGCTCGAGCAGGGCGTCGACCTCGCACCCGTCGCCGAGCCGGTCCACCGACTCGCCCGCACCGGCGAAAGCATCGTGTACGTGGCCGACGACCAGGGGCTGCTGGGCGTGCTGGGCGTGCAGGACACCTTGCGCGAAAACATGAAGAAGGCCATCAACCGCCTGCGGTACACCGGTATGGACGACATCATCCTGCTGACCGGCGACGTGGAGCAGCACGCTGAGATCGTCGCCACCCGCATGGCCATGGACCGCTTCGAAGCCGAGGTGATGCCCGACGACAAGACCGAAACCGTGCTGAAGCTCCAGTCGCGCGGCACGCGGGTGGTGATGGTGGGCGACGGGATCAACGACGCGCCCGCGTTGGCCTACGCCGACGTGGGCATCGCCATGGGCGGCACGCGGACCGACATCGCCATGGAAGCCGCCGACATCACCGTCACCGGCGACGACCCGCTGATGATCCCCGCCGTGGTCCACTTGGCCAACAAGACGATGAACGTCATCCGCCAGAACTTCATGACAGCCATCGGCGTGAACAGCGTGGGCATCGTGCTGGCGGCTATCGGCGTATTGCCCGTCTTCTGGGGAGCCGTGCTGCACAACAGTTGCACTGTGGCGGTGGTGCTCAATTCGTCGCGCCTGCTGCTGCACGACGTGGAGGAACGCCACCGATGAGCCCCGACGCCAAGCCCGCCGTCACCGTCGCGCACACCTTGCCGGGCCGGCTGCGGCTGCGGCTTTCCCGCCCGCTGGCCGACCCCGAGGGGGCGTTCGCGTTCCTGCGGGAGCACGCGGGCATGGGCGAGATCGGCTACACGCCCCGGACCGGTTCACTACTGATCCGCTTCGAGCCGCATGTCGTTTCTGCCGAGGAAATCACGCTGCGGGTGGCGTTCCGGTTTGCGATCGACCAGGGCGGGCGGCCGGTCCGCCTGCGGGCGGCGCCGGAGCAGGTGACGCTGCAGAACTCGGCGGTGCTGGCGGCGC
>PWXP01000104.1 GCA_003561895.1 Planctomycetaceae bacterium
CGGCCGCCGCCGCGGCCAGCGCCGCGCCGAGCCCTCGCAGGATCGACTTATCCTGGTCGCTCAGGCGGATCGCTTCCGCCACCGGCGGGGGCTGATAATGGCTGGGGTCGTGAAGCATGGGAAAGGTTCAATGAAGGTTCAATGGGTCGGGAGTCGTTACTTTGCTGGGCCTACTGCCGACCCCTTTATTCCTTCGCGCCCACAATTGTCACGTCTCCCTTGCGGGCCTCGGGCGTCACGTTCCACGACACCAGTTTGCCGTCGCGAACGCTCCCCTCAACCACCGTTTGTTGTGGGGCGTGCAGCTTGAAATCCGCGTCCCAATCCGCCGGCCAGGCGGGAAGCAGGAGGATGCGCTTGCCGGCAGTCTGCAGCAGCATCTCTTGGAGTTGAATCATGCCCGCGCCGCCGTGGTCCATGTCGGGACGCTGGTCGAACATCATGCAGTCCCAGAACGCCGGATACCGGGGCACCTTCCAGTCGGGCGTCTCCATCCAGTGCAGCTTCCACGGGCTCTTCCCGCGGTCCGCCTTGCCGGGCGGCGGCCAACGCGGATGGAGAAACCGCGCCAGCGCGTATTCCCGTGCTTCGTCCGTCAGCCCCAGGCAGGCCGTGAAGATGCCCCCCTGATACCAACAGAAATGGCCCTTCTGTTTCGCCTCGTCGGTGTAGCCGTAGAGCCAGGTGTTCCGCGCCAGTTCGAGGTCGGGCCGGCCCACACCATAGAGTCGAAACGGGAAGACGGGATATAACTGCGGCAGCTCCATGTTGAAATCAAGCCGTTCCTTTTTCCAGGCCTCGGCCGGCGAGATACACAGGTGGCCGTTCCATGTCCGCGTGGGCATCGGAGCGAGCCGGTTGCGGAATGCCCGGTAGTACTCGCGGTCCGAAGCGCCAAGAATGCCGTCCGGAAGGGCCAGCAGCGCATCGCTCAGCGCCATCAGCCCAGAGAGAGCGGCGCTGTCGTTTCGGGCCCCGGCATACACCTCCAGGCCGTTGCCCGGGTAAATCACCAGCCGGCCGTTTTCGTCCAGTTCCCGGCCGGTGTTCTTCTTGTTCCACTGCCGGTAGTATTGATCGTAGAATCGGAGAATCGCGTCGGCCACGGGGATGTACCGGCGGATGTCTTCGCCCGTGTAACGCCCCAGTTCCAGCATCATCAGGGCGAACTCCATGCAGGACGTCCAGTGGTACTGGAGACACTCGGGGCGCTGGGTGCCATCTTTTCGCGCCAGCCGCACGTCCATGCCGAACACGTCGATTCCTTCGGGAAACACCGCGCCGTCGACTTTCCAGAAGTGCTTTGCCCAGGCCCGCTGCAATTCGTGCCGTGCGGCGTAAAACTCCAATCCCACACGCAGCAGGTCGCCGTCGCCGCTCTTGAGCATGGGCCAATACACCAGCCGTTGATTCTGCGCCGTGAAGCCTGCATGCCCCCACTGGCGCGAGTCGGGATTCGCTTCGCACAGGAAGGCGCCACCGTTGAAGAGGGTGGGGAACCGGCCCGAACGGTTCGCCGCCAGCATGGCGCGGAAGAGCTGATAGTTGCGTCCCACCTCCCATGCCGGATCGTCTGCATCCTTGCCCGGGTTGATGACGATGCGGCTGCGGTTCCAGAAGTCGCGCCACCATTCGGCGGTTGCGTCTCGATCTTCATCGGCCGTCGCGCGGCATCGCGCCTCGAGTTCCGCCACCGCCGACTCCCACGCTTCCACGGTTGGATCCTGCTCGATCCGCAACGCCGCGAGAATGGACACGTCCCGCATCGGTTCGGCCGTCTTCAGTCGCCAGTAGCGAAATCGCCGGCCCTCATGCGTGCCTTCGCCGCTCCCATCGCCCACCATGCCCTTACCGGACAGTCGCCCGCCGAATGTCAGGTTTCCGATCGGGTCGGGGACGGACTCTGCAATCGCTGCGATTCCTTGTTTCGCGATGGCCGTTGCCCGGGCTCGCGAAGAGCTCTCGTTGCGATGTCGCCATACGACGGACGCACCGTCCAGCCGCCCCTCGCCCCGCCAGGTCTCGACCGCCACGGTGGCATGGACCGGCCGGGAGGCGTTTCCTTCCATGTGCACCACCGGCCGGAAGGCGTCCACCCAAACCCGCAGCTTGACCTCCGTGCCGTCCTCGGCCGTGCCGCTGATGCGGATGCTGTTGGATGCCAGGTCGAGTTTCTGGCGAAAATTGCCTGAAAACGGATTGGGCGAGAGGTTCACGCGAACCCGTCCCAATTTCACCTGGCTCACGTCCCTCGGCATCCTGCCGTCGATCCAACTATCGGACGAGCCGATATAGAAGAGCAAATCCTCGCCCGTGGACCAAACATTCAGCGCAATGTTCCCGCCGCCGATGGGCATGGAGTCGAGGGCCCGGTCGCTCGGGCTGTTCCACACGACGTTATACGCCCGGAGCCAGGTCAGGTCGTCGGCCCGGCCCGCGCCGGTTCCGAGGACAGCCAGTAGGGTTGCAATCATCGTTTGTTTCATCATGGTTCGTTCTCCTGAGGTTTCAGTGTTGCGGGAAACTGTTGGAGTTCACGCTTTAGCGTGCATGTAGCGCAAGCATTCCTCGGCAGTGGGCAGCCCGCTAGGGTAGGTCGAAGTTCAGTTCGAGCCGGCCGGAGGCGTCGGCGGGGATGGTGGCGGTAAGGTTGCTGGTTTCGCTGTGGAAGAACGTTTCGGGCACCAAGTAGCGGACATTGCCCTCGATGAACGAGCCTTCGTAGGATCGCACGGCCACACGATACTCGCCCGGCTCGATGCCCGACCGCCCGGCGTGCGAGCGGAGTTCGAACGTGCCCTCCGCAGCCAGGGGTCCGACCGCCGGTTGGCTGCTGCCGGTGGGCACGAAGTAGACTTCGCCGATGCCGACCGGCTGCCCTTCCCACGTGACCCGGCCGCCGACGCGCACCAGCTCGGGGCCGGAAGGACCGCAGCCGCCCGCTGCCAGGGCGGCGGCGCTCAGCACGGCCGGAAGCCAACGGCAGGAGGACGTTCGGCCGGTTCGATCTCGCAAGGAACGCATGTCAATACGCATTTCCGGGGATGGGTTGCCCACTGGCGCGGTCGCCGAGGTACTGGTAAATGTCATAGGCAATCGACTCGCTGAAAGAAGCGCCGCTGGCGCCACGGGGCGGCCGACACCAGGCTCGCCTGCACGCGGCAGGGCAGGGCGGCCTTCCATTCGTGTTCGCGCCGGTTGGAGTTCACTTTCGGGTCTTTCTGCGGTTAGGATCGGCTAAGAAATAACGGTTGATTCTGTTGTTCCTTCATGATGGTTCATTCCGCCAGCGTCACGGCCATGAGACCGATAACGACTTCGTTGGCGGTGGCGTGCAGTTTCAGTTCCTTCAGTTCCCGGGCCGGGTCCAGCGGCAGGTCGAGCACGGTCGCGGCGCCGCCGGATATCTGGTGGGATTCGACGGACCTCGAACGGGTATAGTGGGTTTGATCAAAATACACATCGCCATTGTCCAGCCGGACGCGCGGTGGGCGGGCAGCGTTCACGCGGAAGGCGTAGTCGTCAATGAAGTAATCCCGTTCGATCGGCCACCAGGTTTCGGGATTGCGCAGCGCCAGGCGTTCTTCGCTGCCGTCGGCATAGACCACCGTAACCTCCCCGTTCTCGAACCGGCTCTGCATGTGGTGCGTGGAGCCCGCCATCAGCAGATAGACGTGCCGCGCCCGGCCGGAAAGCGGCACGGTGATCGCTTCGGGAAAGGTCTTCCATTGCGAGACAAAGGCGATGTTCGGCGCCCCGGCCGCAGTGGCGACGTGGAACGGCACCCCGGCGGGCAGGGTCAGCTTGTCGCCCTGCTTACGAGCACGGTCGAGCAGCCCCGCGGGATTGATGTTTACGTGTTTATAGGCGTCTTTGCGGCACCAGTGGCCGACGCCGGAATCGGGTATCCCGAGCGAGACCGGCGGCAGTTCCGGCGCGGTGTATTTCCCGGGCGCGAAGATTTTGGACACGCAGTCGTTGAATGCCGGGGCGAGATCGACGGCCACGCAGGCCGCAGGATCCACGGTCGCCCCCCAGTTGACCACAACGCCGGCCCCTGTGCGGCCGCCGCCCTCGATCATTACATCGTGCCGGCCGGGCAGGAGATTGTGCGGGGCGACGGTCAGTTCGGCGCTCTCGCCGTTGGCGGGCAATTCGACATCAAGCTTTCCCTGCCAGGCGCCGACGTGGACAGCGACCGGGCCGCGGATCGTATTTTCGGTGTTGTTGCGAATACGGAACCGCAACTGTCCGGGGGCGTGGCGCGGGGTTTGGCGTCCGTCGTAGCCGGTGACGATTTCGAGCGCGGGCCGCACCTCGAACTCGACCGGCATCCACCAGATCCAGTCGCCCTGGCTCACCCGTGCAAAAAGCGTCTTGTGCCCCGGTTCAGCGGCGGCAACCGCCGCGAAACCGTGCGCGCCCGGCTTGCTTTCCGCCAGCGCCTTTTGCGGATCGGCGATTTCCCGCAGCTCGGCCCGGCCGATTGCCACTTCCAGGGGATCGCCGGCGCAGACCGTTGCCGGCGCTTCGACTGCGGCCGGTGCGTCGCCCTGCCAGTTCAAAACAATCTGCAACTGCTCCTCCGGTTCGGCCTGCACACGGATGCGTGGCGCCCCGATGCTGTCAGCCACGTTTTCGACCGACACCGGCTTGCCGTTCACCGTCGCGGTCACGCCCGTGCCGCGCGCCGCCACAACCAGGTTGACGCTCATCGGCGTGGGAAAAGCGGGTTTGATCACATAGCGGTCGGTGCGTTCGTCGCGGTCGAACCGGTAGCGGATCGAAGGATGTTTGAACGATGCATGTTCCCAATCAGCGGGCCAGCCGGGCCGGATCGTTACTTCACCGGCAATCGCGTCCGGAACGATCCCGAACAGCCCCTCGACCAGCGTACGGCTCATGATGCCGATGGTGTCGCCGAAATCGCGGATACACTCGCCACGGTAGGGGCAGAAGCCCAGGGTCATGCCGACATTGCCAGGGCAGATACCGCGATACATGTTCTCCAGCACCGTGCCCATCAGGATGTTCCAGGCCTGTTCGGAACGGCCGGCCTGCCAGGCGGCCAG
>PWXP01000638.1 GCA_003561895.1 Planctomycetaceae bacterium
CCACCTGGGCGGCCGCGTTGGCGCCCGCCTCGACGGCCGCCCGCACGCTGCCCACGTCGCCGCGCACCACGGTGGTCACCAGGCCGCCGCCAATCTGCACGCGCTTCGCAATTTGAACGTTGGCGGCCTTGGCCATCGCGTCGGTCGCCTCGACCAGCGCGACCAGCCCCTTCGTTTCCAGTAAACCTATGGCGTCTTGCATCGCAATAAAACCCTTCAAGTTGATGTGATCATGGACGGTGTTCTCGGTGGCGCCGGGCTACTTCGCGGCGGCGCCCCGCTTGGTCTTTGTGCCGGCGGGCAGCACCGTGTCGAGTTCGTCGTGTGGGCGGGGGATGACCTGCACGCTGATGATCTCGCCGATCCGGCCGCCGGCGTTCGCGCCCGCGTCGGTCGCCGCCTTCACCGCCGCCACGTCGCCGGTGACGAACGCGCTGACCAGGCCGCTGCCGACCTTGTCCCAGCCCAAGAACTCGACGTTGGCCGCCTTGAGCATCGCGTCGGTCGCCTCGACCAGGGCGATGAAGCCCCTGGTCTCGATCATTCCTAACGCTTCCATCGCTTTTGCCATGGTTGGTTTCTCCAAGTGTGAAAGTGTGAATGGTTCCGTAGTTGCCGTTGGTTACTTCAATAGCTCCACGTTGGTTGCGTGGTCCACGTCGCAGGCGTTGCCTTCATCGGTGTCGAGGTGAACCTCCAGCTTGATCCCCTCGCCCACGCGCACGAGCAGGTTCTCGAAGGTGGTCGTGCACCGGGAGTGGATGCGCAGCGACATGCGGTCCTTGTCGCGGACCCGGTAGAACTCGGCGTCGGCCGGGCCCATGTGTACGTGCCGCTCGGCGCGGATCACTCCCTGCTTCAACTCGACCACGCCGTTGGGGCCCACCAGCACGCAGCCGGGCGTGCCGTCGATCTTTCCGCTCGGCCGCACCGGCAGGTCGATGCCCAGCGAAATGCCGTCGGTGAACGCCAGCTCCACCTGGCTTTCCGGCCGCGTGGGCCCCAGGATGCGCACCGAGGGCAGCATGCGCCGCCGCGGCCCCACGACCATCACCGCCTCCTCGGCCGCGTAGTAGCCGTCCTGGTACAGGTCCTTCATCGCCGTGAGCGTGTGCCCCGCGCCGAACAACGCCTCGACGTCCTCGTCGCTCAGGTGCACGTGGCGCGCCGATACGCTCACCACCAGGTCGGGTTGGTATTCGGCCGCGCGGCCGAGTTGCCGCAAAACGATCTCGCGGACGATCTGCTCCACGTGACGGCGGTCGATGGGGGCTGCTGTGCTCATGAGAAATGGGGGCGTCGTTCTGGTTTCGGTCCCGAAGGTTAAGCCGGTGATCCGTTGGCGTGCGTCTGCCGGTCTGCGAGCGGCTCCGCCGCGGCCGGGGCCAGGGTCAACACGACCCCCGCCGCCTGAAGCTTCTTCTGCCACACCGGCGGCAGGCCGTCGTCGGCAATGACCCGCGTTACGTCGCCCAGCGGGCACAGGTGGCCGAGGCTCTGCCGGCCGAACTTCGAGTGATCGGCCACGACGGTCACGTCGTCGGCGGCCCGCATCATCGCCCGCTCCGTCTCGACCAGCAACAGGTTGTTGTTGAAAAATCCCTCCCCGCTCACACCGGCCACGCTGAGGATCGTCCGGCGGACCCGGATGGCGCCGAGCATGCGGTCGGCATACGGACCCTGGGCGACGCCGCTGCGCGGACAGATATTTCCACCTATCAACACTAGGTCACTGTTGGTGTCGGCGGCGAACAGGTTGGCCACCGGCAGCGAGTTGGTTACCACGTGGAGGGGTCTTCCGAGCAACAGCCGGGCTACCTCGTAGGTGGTGCTGCCGCCGTCGAGCAGGACCGTGTCGCCATCGTCGATCAGCTCGACCGCCCGGCGCGCGATGGCCCTTTTTTCCACCCATTCGGCGGGCTGGCGCGACTCGAAGTGGGGAAGTTTCGGGTTTGTACCGCAGTAGAGCGCCCCCCCATGGATCCTGCGGGCGACGCCTTGCTCCTCGAGCGCCTCCAGGTCGCGCCGTACGGTCGATTCCGACACATCGAGCGCCTTGACCAAGTCCGGCAGCGAGGCGAATCGCCTCTGCCGGATTAGTTCGAGCAGTTTAGCGCGGCGTTGTTCGGCGAGCATGGCGGCGTGGATCGGTGGAAAACATGGTGAATACTGCCAACTACTTTCGATTATACGCTAGATTGTGCGAGATTGCAAGCAGGTTCTTTCAAGCTGGGGCATGCGTGCGTATTTTAAGGTTAGAATACAGGGGTGGGCACTGTTTGGTATCCCCACAACTAACTCCACCCAATCCGAACGAACCTCGCCCCCATGCCCGCTGCCTCCTGGTTGATCGTCGTTTGGCTATCAGTCATCGGGGCGGCAATTGGGAGTTTCATTAACGTCGTGGTGTGGCGGGTGCCGCGTGGGAAGAGCCTGCTGGAGCCGCCCTCGCACTGCCCGAAGTGCGGCCACCCGATCCGCTGCTACGACAACGTGCCGATCTTCGGTTGGGTCTTGCTGGGCGGGCGGTGCCGCGATTGCCGGGCTCGCATCTCGCCGCGATATCCGCTGGTCGAGGCGGCCTGCTTCACCTCGTTCCTGGTCCTGGCTATCCTCGAGTGCGGACTGCAAGGTGTCAACCTGCCCGTCCACCGCGAACCCGGCGACGAGGGGATCGTCCTGATCGTCGGCCGCTCGGGCCGCGAGTTGTACGGGATATTTCTCTTCCACCAGTTGCTCTGGTGCACCCTTCTGGCGGGCGGGCTGATCGAGTACGATGGAAACCGGGCCGGCTGGCGCGTGTACGCGCCGGCGCTCGGCATGGCGGCCCTCGCCGGCAGCGCGCTGCCGATGCTGTACCCCGTGCCGGTCTGGAATGGCGTCGAAGGCTGGTACGCCGGCATGGCCACCAGTGCGGCGGGGCTGGCGGCAGGCACCGCGTTGGGTTGGCTGCTGAGCCGTTGGGAGCCCCCCGCCCGACGCAACGGCGTGTGGCTGGGCCTGGCGTGCGTCGGCGGGATCCTCGGCTGGCAGGCGGTAGTCGGCCTGGCCGCGCTCACCGCGCTGTGGCAGCTTGCCGCGGCCGTGGCGGGCCGGCGCCGCGTGCCCGCGTCGCTGGCGCTCGTCGTGCTGTGCTTTGCGTGGCTGGTGGCCTGGGCGAACCTGGTGGAATGGATGCCATGGCTGCGCTGAATACGGAACGGTGCGAATGACGAATGACGAATAGTAACCGGGTTTTTGGCACATGCGTGCCGCAGGGGAGGATTCCATTGTGACCGATGAACACGAGCGCGAACGGATGTTGGAGAAGCTGCTCCGTTCGCCCAGCTATCGCGTGGCGTACAAGGACGTCGATTTTCTCAGCGGGCCGGAGTTGCGGGCGGTGCGTATGCAGCTCGAACTGCTCAAGGCGGAGTTGGTGCTCCGCCGGTACGGCGTCCGGTCGACGATTGTCGTGTTCGGCAGCACGCGCATTGCCGAGCCGGCCGAAGCCCACAAGCGACTCGAGTTGGCCCAACTCCAACTGGCCGACACGCCCGACGACCCGCGTCGGCAACGCGCCGTCGCCCGCGCCGAACGCATCGTCGCCAAGAGCCACTACTACGAGACGGCCCGCCGCTTCGCCGAACTGGTTTCCAAGGCGTGCCAGCGCGGGGGGCCGAGCGACTACGTGGTGATGACCGGCGGCGGGCCGGGCATTATGGAAGCGGCCAATCGCGGGGCCCACGAATGCGGGGCGAAGTCGGTCGGGCTGAACATCCGCCTGCCCCACGAACAGGTGCCCAACCCCTACATCTCGCCCGAACTCTGCTTCCAGTTCCACTATTTCGCGCTCCGGAAGTTCCACTTCATTCTGCGGGCGAAGGCCCTGGTGGTGTTCCCCGGCGGATTCGGCACGCTCGACGAGTTGTTCGACGCGCTGACCCTCCGCCAGACCGGCCGCATGCAGGAAATTCCCATCGTCATCTTCGGCCGGGAGTATTGGCGGCGGGTGATCGACTTCGAGCACCTCGCCGACGAGGGGACCATCGACGACGCCGACCTCGACCTGTTCCGCTACGCCGAGACGGCCGAGCAGGCCTGGGAGATGATCCAAGGTTTCCACCGCCGACACGAGGGGTGAGCCGCAGGCCTGTGATCGGGGCCCGTGAACCTGTAACCGTGAACGGTTACGTGAACCTGGACGCTTGCACCGAGCACAAATCGGGTACAATGAAAATTGGGGATGATCGGCAGACGAAGCATCATCCCTGCCAGCCGCAAAATCGGACGGATTCCGCAACGTCTCCATATTCTACGCAGATTGCGCCGACGAACAGCGTAGGATGTGCTTTCACTCAGCGGTTCCAACAACCCGGATTATTCATGACGGTGTAGGGTGGTGACAAGCAAGCCAAGACCTTGGTGGGACTTCGGTCGCTCGCCCGGCCCGCTTCCAGCGCACGACGTGCAAACGAGCCAAGCGTGGCTTGCGCAGTCCCACCAAGGGCTTACGCGACCTCGTCCCACCCTACATGAATAATCCGCTACAAGGGAGACAGATGGCCGATTATGGAATTCAATATCAACAAACGTAGTAGCCGTGAGGGGCATCCTCAGGAGGTGCCCTGGGACCTCATCCTCATCATTGTGCCCATCGTTCTGGTTGTGCTGGTTGCCCTCTACCTGGTGTGGGCGAGTGTGTACACGGTCCAGCCGCACGAGAAGGCGGTGGTGCTGCGTTTCGGGAGCTATCACGCGACGGTCGATCCGGGGCTCCGGTTCTGCATCCCGCTGGCCGACGAGGTGATCAAAGTGAGCGTTGAGGAGCGCAGCCTGCGGCTGCCCCCCGAAGGTGACCTAACCCCGTACGCCCGCGAGATGGGGGGCGAAAGCCTGATGCTCACCGGCGATCTCGACGCCGTGTTGGTCGAGTGGACCGTGCAGTGGCAGGTGACCGACCCCTATCGCTTTTCGGTCAAGTTCTACCGCGAGGGCGAGCCGGCCTACCCGGAGCGGGTCTTGGTTACGGTAGCCAAGAACGTGATGAACCGGCTGGTCGGCGATTATTCGA